>CAMAQX010000046.1 GCA_945860455.1 Lishizhenia tianjinensis | reverse complement strand
AACCTTGAGACACATCAGACCAACCACTTCCGCGGAACCTAAGATATATTCTTCATAGCCATATTCATCATATGTATTTTGATCTAAATCCATTTCCATAGATTTCAGAAAAGTTTCAATAAGCTCCAAAGGAATTTGGTATTTATTAACAGCCCATTGAAAACTGTTCAAAATTGGATTTAGTGAAATTCCGTCTCGTATAGATTCATAAGTCTGTGTTTTGAAATCAGCCAATAATTTCGCTTTATCAAAACCATGAAACGTATCAACAATTTCATCAGCAAAACGAACAAAACCGTAAATTGAATAAATTGGTTTGTGTAAATCGGCGTGTAAAAAACGAATTCCTAATGAAAAGGAAGTACTATATCGCTGCGTTGTTACGCGACTTATTTCCTGACTAAGATTATCAAAAATATGTTTCATAAAACTTATTAAATAGAGTGCTCACGTATTATTTCTTTTGCGACAACCTCACCAGAAATTATTGAGGGTGGAACACCAGGACCCGGAACCGTAAGTTGTCCCGTATAGTACAAATTTGTTAGTTTTTTATTTTTTAAGGAAGGTTTAAGAATGGCTGTTTGTTTTAGCGTATTTGCCAATCCGTATGCGTTTCCTTTAAAGGCGTTATAATCAGTCTTAAAGTCTTTGATAGAGAACGAACGTTTGTAAACAATGTTATCACGAATTATATTTCCAGTTTTTTTCTCGATACGATCTAATAGCAGATCAAAATATTTTTCCCTGATTTCTTCTTTATCTTCAAGATCTGGAGCAATGGGAATCAGTAAAAATAAATTTTCATGACCTTCTGGAGCAACACTTTTGTCTGTTAAAGATGGAACGCTCAAATAAAATAGGGGAGAAGTAGGCCATTTTGGATCTTTGTATATCTCTTCTGCGTGTTTTGTGAAATCCTCATCAAAAAATAAATTGTGGTGTTCCAAGTTTTCTATACGTTTGTTTAACCCAATATAGAATAACAAACATGAAGGAGCCATTGTTCGTTTGTCCCAATATGTATCTGAGTAATTAGCTTTTTCTTTCAATAATTTATTTTCTGTATGCTGATAATCCGCACCAGAAACTACAATATCGGTTTCAAAATCACCTTGCTTGGTTTTAACGCGTGTAATTTTTTTGTTATCATATTCAAAACCAGTTACTTCTGTATTTGTCCTAAATTTCACCCCTTGTTCAGTGGCTATTTTCTCAAATGCCTCAATGAACTTATGCATTCCTCCCATGGGATACCATGTTCCTAGAGATATGTCCGCATAATTCATTAAGGAATAAAGAGCTGGAGTTTCACTGGGCATGGCTCCTAGAAACAATATAGGAAATTCTAGAAGAGAAAGAATTTTTGGATGCTTAAAGTATTTTCGAATGTATCCTGTAAAAGAGGATAATAAATGCATGTTAAACAACCCTTTCAGAATACGCATATCAGCAAATTCTATTAAAGATCTACTAGGTTTAAATACAAGTTCTTGCATTCCAACTTCGTATTTATATTTTGCTTCTTTTAAGAATTTTGTTAATTGGACAGAACTCCCTGGTTCAAGTTCTTCAAACCAAGCTTCCATTCCTTCAATTGTCGCGGGAACATTGGTATAAGAATTATCATTCCAATAAACTCTATACGAAGGATCGAGCCTCTTCAACTCGTAAAAATCGGAAGTTTTGTAACCGAATAAATTGTAATACCTTTCAAAAACATCGGGCATCCAATACCAACTCGGTCCCATATCAAACACAAAACCATCGGTTGAAAATTGTCTTGCTCTACCACCAATCGTATCATTTTTTTCTAGTATTGTCACATCAAATCCATCTTTAGCGAGTAGTGATGACGCTGCCAAACTAGAAATTCCAGAACCTATAATGGTGATTTTCCTATTCATTTAGTTAGCAAGATACGTGTATTCTGGCAATAAATCCATTAATTTCTTACGTGCTATAAAAATTCTACTCTTAACAGTACCTATCGGAATACCTAATCGATCCGCAATTTCCTTATACTTAAACCCTTGGAAATGCAATTCGAATGGAACTTTATATTCTTCATTCAAAAAATTAATTTGTCGATTAATGTTTTTGGCAGCAATAATTTCCAACGGGGTTTCATTATGACCGGCCGAATTTGAAATTAAAAATAAATCTTTGGAATTATCAAAAATTGTCCCAGATTTTACTTTACGACGGTATTGGTTTATAAAAATATTCCGCATAATCGTAAAAACCCAAGCTTTGAAATTGGTCTGGGGCGTATAATAATTTCTGTATGTAATTGCCTTGAGCATTGTTTCCTGAGTCAAGTCTTGTGCATCTTCCTTGTTTCTGGTAAAACCTAAAGCAAATGATTGTAAGTTATCTTCCATACTTACTAAAGCATCATTAAATTCAACTGTTGACATATATTTAGTTTTTTGTTTAACTTATTTGAATCAAAATTAAACAGAAATGTTTAAACAAACGATAAAAAAGTTAAACATTTTTAAAATATTTTTTTATTAACGTCTTAATTATTTGTAAATCAATTACTTAAATTTTTATTTTGATTATGCTCATTGATTAAAATATTTCTGTAACTTTTCTCAATTAAATCGATATAATCAGATTGTAAAATTACTCATTATGCGGATTGAATTTGTTACATTTTTTTGTGGATTTATCCTTTTTTTATCAACATCTATTAATAGTCAACAAGAAGAAAATGACTTAGACGAGAATTGTTTAAAGCCTCCGAAAAAAGTTATGAAGTTGATTGATAAGTCTAAAAAGATCAACGATTATTCGAAACGAGTTGAAGTAATTGGCGAGGCTATAAAAATGAGTCCAGAAAATGCTTTTTTATATTTTTTTTATGCTGAAGAAATTAAAAAAGAGGGGTTACGATTAATAAAAACTGAATTTACTCCAGATCGTGGCTTGCGAATGCTCAAAACGGCAAGACAAGCTTTTATAAAGGTTATAAAATGTTGTCCAACATATTCTGGCAATGTAATTACTGAAATTATAACTCTTTCCTTGCAAAACAAAGAAGTAGACATGGCAATAGATTGGATGAGAAAATATACAGAAAGCAACAATAATTTTATAGAACCAGATATTGAATTTGATAAAACAAAGACTGTTTATGAAAAGTATATCCAGCAATTTGAAGAAGAACAAGCATTTTATTCGAATAAGGTGCCATTTGAATCAAAAATAGTTAGGAATGTGAGCTCGGGAAATGATGAGTATTTCCCCATGATTTCTCCCGATAATGAATTAATTTTTTATACCAGAAAGTTGGACAAGCGAACCCTTGGAGATATTAAAGGAAGTGTAGTAGAAGAATTTTCATTTTCTTCTCGAAAAACGATTCAATTTGATTTTTCCTCTGGTGAAGCACTAAAATCTCCCTTCAATGATGGAACATTTACGAATTATGGTGCGGCGACACTTTCCGTTGATAATAAGGAAATGATAATTTGCGCCTGTAAAACGGAAGATGTAAATGGGAAACCGTATTTAAATTGTGATCTGTATAGTACAATATTTAATAGATCAGGAAAGGGAGGGAACGATTTTTCCTGGTCGCCCTTAGTCAATTTAGGTAAAACAATAAATACAGCGGATGGATGGGAGGGGCAACCCTGCTTATCGTCAGATGGTAAACTTTTATTTTTTGCAACAACTCGTGCAAATTCTCAGGACAATGATATTTACATGTCAGAACGCGATGAGAATGGAAATTGGAAACAGGCAGTTCCTTTTTATGAAGCAAATTCACCGGGTAAAGATAAAAGTCCTTTCTTTCATCAAGATGGTGAAACATTTTATTTTGTTTCCTCCTGCAGTAAGGAGCGGAAAGGATTTGGCGGATTGGATGTTTTTTATATGAGGCGTGAAAATGGTAAATGGACCAAGCCTAAAAACATTGGTTCACCCATTAATACCGAGGGAGATGAAATCGGATTATTTGTTTCAACGGATGGAAAACAAGCCTATTATTCAGGAAGAAACCAAAGTGATTGGAATATTTTTTCATTTGAACTCTACGATGAAGCCCGACCAAAAGAAGTGGTAATAATCAAAGGAGAATTGAAAGATGAAAACGGAAAACCAATTACTGACGCACAAGTTGAAATTAATTACATAGAGTCTGGTGAAGTTGAGAAAATTCGAGTAAATGGAAATGACGGAAAATATGCAGCCGTTGTTAAGGTTGAACAAGGTGGAAAACAAGATGTTTTAATTACTGTTTCGAAAGAGGACCATTCATTTGATTCGCAGCTTATTGAAAAAGAAAAATTAAATTCAAAGGAAGTGAGTATTCAGGTAGAACCATTAAAAGTTGAAAAACTGAAAGAGGGAAGTAATTATGAGATTGAGAATTTACTATTTGATGCAAGTTCTTTTGATTTAACCAAAAAATCTCAAATAACGTTAGAAGGTTTTGCGCGTTATTTAATAAATAATCCAACGATACAAATTGAAATTCAAGGACATACAGATGACCTAGGAGATGATAAAGTGAATTTATTATTATCAGAATCTAGGTGTAAATCCGTTCAGGTATTTTTAACTTCTAAAGGTATTGAGATTAACAGGTTAACAGTCAGAGGGTTGGGGGAGAGTAATCCAAAATTTTCTAATTCATCAGATGTAAATCGAGCAAAAAATAGAAGGACTGAGTTTAAAATCAAGCAATTGTAAAATTGTGTTAATGTTTTATACTTTCTACATTTCAAAAGCATGTATTGAAAATAAATTGCGAATTTCGTAAGTGAAATAAGATTACTAGCTTCATTCAATAACGGCATATTGTGTCTAGTGACTAATTTCGTTTCAAATGAAAATTATGGAATTAAATTACTCTGACATTATCATATTAATCTTGGGATTATCCATGTTTGGTCTGGAAGTATTGATTTTGAAAATCAAGAAAAGGAATACAATTTCAATCCATCAAACAGTACTGAATTTAGGATTAGGTATGGTGGAAAGGTTGATTGGAATAATGACCATTAATTTCGGGATTTATTTTTTTACAGCTTTAATGCCATGGCGTTTGTTTGATTCAATTGAAAATCGGTGGCTGGCGTTTGCAATTACTTTCGTGGCAGTAGACATAATGTGGTATGTTTATCATCGACTTTCGCATCGAGTTTCGCTTATTTGGGCCGCTCATTTGATACATCATCAAAGTATCGAATACAACTTTTCTGTCAATTTTGCCATATCACCCTTTGGTTTTTTTGTGCGAATTTTCGTTTATAGCGTCTTGGTCTTGCTTGGATTAACCCCTGAGGATATCATACTTGCCAATGCGCTTAATGCCTTTTATCAATATATTTTACATAGTGAACTTTGGCCTGAATTCAAAGGTTGGGAAAAAGTAGTAGTTACTCCAAAATTTCACCAAATTCATCATTCATCTGTGCATGAGCATTTAGATACAAATTATGGGGGTATGTTTACAATTTGGGATCGTTTGTTTGGGACTTATCATGTTGATGAGAAACAGATTGAATATGGGTTAACGAAACCAGTTGAACAACAAGACCCTTTTCATATTCAATTGGTGTTTATCCTAAAACTGTTCCGAAATTTTAAAGAATTCAACTTAAAAAGGGCAATTCTTTTACTTTTTCTTGGTCCGGAGGCACAAACTCCTGATATGCCACGTTTATATACCATACCGATTGTACATCACAGTGTTCGGATAATTATCGGATTTTTAATATTTTTAATTGGATATTTAACACTTTCGCTGCATTTGTTACCCAATTGGATAGCTTTTCTAATTGGGATAACTGGTGTTTTTATTTGCAGTGGAATGATTTCGTTATTTAATCCTAAAAATCACAGGAGTCTTTAATGAATGCGCTGCATACGTTCAACCATTTTCAATACCATTCGCCGAGGAACCAACCAAAGCATGTAATTTATCAGGAAATTTAAAGAGGGTTCTGAAATACATATGAGTTTATCATTCATCATTGCATTATAACCCTTATTTGCTGTGTATTCCGCTGATTTAGCCCCCTGAAACATCTTGCTTTTAGACATTCCCGCAACAGAGATAAATTCTGTTTGTACAGGTCCCGGACAAAGAGCTGTAACACTTACGTTTTTGGATCTAAGTTCTTGATTTAACGCTTGAGAAAAGGAAACAACAAATGCTTTTGTAGCAAAATAGGTTGCTTGTAGTGGTCCTGGTAGAAAACCTGCGGTACTTGCGGTGTTGAGTATTTTTCCACCTCCGTTTTCTATCATTTGATTCGCTATTCCATGTGTTAACTCCACAAGGGCGGTAACATTTAATTGAATCATTTCTAGATCTTGTTGTATTTCACGCTCCACAAAATCTCCATAACCACCAAAACCTGCATTATTAAATAAAAAGTTGATTTTAATATTTTTCTCTTTAATTAAATCAACTAATTTGTTACCTACGTTGGCTTGAGTTAAATCAAATTCAAAAACAAGAACTTGAATCGAAAAGGTTGCCTCGAGCTCCTCCTTAAGGGATTGAAGCAAGTGAAGTCTTCTGGCAACTAAAATTAAATCGCCATTGTTCTTAGCGTGAATCCTAGCAAGTTCTTTCCCAATTCCGCTAGAAGCTCCTGTAATTAATGCAGTGTTTTTCATCTTCTTGGAATAAATGTAATTAAAAACAATTAAAATAACGTTGTGTTCGAAATAAATAAGAAATAACTTTTTTATCGTTTTTTGAATAAAGCTATTGTCAGTTTTCAAAACAATAGTACTTTTGCCTCGGAGAATTGGCAGAGTGGTCGATTGCGGCAGTCTTGAAAACTGTTGTACCGCAAGGTACCGTAGGTTCGAATCCTACATTCTCCGCTGGAAAGATTTCAAAAGAAACCAAAACCCCGTAAAACGCTTTATTTTACGGGGTTTTTTGTTTTTTCAGCATTCCAAAAGGAATCAAAAAACGGATCAAGACATCTTTCAGATCAATTGCAAAAGTTGAAGAAAGTATAGGGATTATTTGAAATAAAATGTTGATTTTTGTATCAATGAATATTTCTAACGCTGATACAATCAAAATAAGGCGAATTACTTCTGAATTACAGAAAGAACATGATAGAATTCGTTTAAAATTTAAATTCCTGAAGTTTCAAAATTTTATCGGGTTAAGTATATTGATTTTGAGTGTGACTGGTATTGTTATTTCTTCCTATCTGTGGTACGAAGATTTAATGAGTACCTTATTCCTCGTTTTAACAGTTGCATTTTGGAATTCAATTTTACATGAGCTGGAGCATGATTTAATTCATGGTTTATATTTCAAAAAAGTTAAATTCATACACAATATGATGTTGTTTACGGTTTGGTTTTTCAGACCTTTAACACTCAATCCGTGGATTCGCACATATTGGCATTACAACCATCACCAGCATTCCGGTCAAAAAATTGATATTGAGGAAAGAGGAGTTACAAATGGTGAGAAATGGAGTTTTTTGCGCCTTTTGATTACCCCGGATTTAGTACTTGGATTTTTGCTGCGATTACGAAGATTAAAACGCGAAATAAAACAAGAAAAACAAAATGAAAAATTTTCAGAAAAGGATTCAAAAAAATTGAAAAGTACCGTTTTATTCGGGATGTTGCCATTTGGAATTCCGTTACATTTGCTTTTTTATTTTTGGATAATTCTTAAATCACTATTTTATTTTGCATTGTTCTCACCCGCAAACTGGTCAAGTTCATTTTTTGAAATCTCAAATCCGATAATCTATATATTTGTTTTACCGAACATAATCCGCCAATTTTGTTTGCATTTAATCACTTCAAACATGCATTATTACGGCGATATTCAAGAGGGTAATATTTTGCAACAAACTCAGGTCTTGAATCGATGGTGGACATGGCCCTTTCAGCTATTTTGCTTTAATTTTGGGTCGACCCATTCAATTCATCATTTTGTTGTCAATGAGCCTTTTTATGTACGTCAAATGAGTATGAAAAAATCCCATGAAGTATTAAAGCAAGAAGGAATTCGCTTCAATGATACAACGAGTTTTAAAAATGCAAATCACTATTGGCCGAAATAGTCATGGTTGTTTCGTGAATCAATCAGTTTTTTGTTTGTTGATATTGATTGAATCCTAATTGAGGTATGAATAAGCAGGTCTTTTGGCAGGTCTTTAGAATCGACAATTCAATCTTTGTTATTGATTCGACATTTCTCCAATTAATTAATTCAAAAAAAAACCTGATACAAGAAATAATATTGAGTGTTTTTCTGTTGAGGAAAAAATATTTAAACCTGTTTAATTAATTATTTTGCTTCATAAATGAATCGATTCCAGGAAAAAAAGATTCATCCAGATACTTCTTTTTATTCATATTTACTTGATAGATAGTATTATTAAAGGTATAAGAATGTAAAGGGTATGAATTAATAACTCGGTCTAATACATTAATTAATTGTTTTGATTTTCGTCTATCTTTTATTGAATAAATTAAAATTTTACTTCTATCAAAAATAGCGCTTAAGAATTTATAGTATTTGTGGTTAATGATGATGCTAGAGTTCAGGTATTCTTTTGAATCTTTCGCAACGATGTTAAATGGAGAAACACAGGGGGTAATTTGATCAACTGGATTATTTTTTATTACGAATAAAATACAATCAACAACAATATCCACAGGGATAATATTTGCTGAATGACAACTACTAATCAGTTTAAAAACACCTTTTTTATATAGAATTATTGCACCAGTAGATGCCAAGTAATTATCTACAAATCCAATATATGGAAAATTCAAACTCGGTCCAATAATACTCGGTCGAATAATTTTTAGTACTATGTTATTTTTCAAACATTCTTGTCTCAACATATGTTCGCATATATTTTTTGTATGAGTGTATGTATCCAAATGATGATCATTTGAATCAATAATTTCGTTTGTTTTATTTTTCAGTAAATTTTTTTCATCTCTAGGTTGAACAAAAGCCGTTGAAATATGAATAAACGCCTTCAAATTTTTACATTTTTTTACAACTGAATTCAACAAATTCATTGTATTGAGTACATTTTCTTGGTATTCTTTAAGAAATGTATTATTGAATGATACGCTAGCTGCTGAATGCACAACATGTTGAACGGAGTCAAGTATATCTTTTGAAACACTATCATCATTTAATTCAGAAAGGTCAAAAGGTAAAATTTGTATTTTCGAACAATCTCGACCCATTGCAATTTTTTTTAGTCGATTTTCGGGATCAACTCCTTTTTTTGATCTAATAAAGACATAAATTTTGTTGTAGTTATTGTCATCTATTATTTTCCAAAGAAGAACCTTACCAAGAAATCCCGTGACGCCAGTTAAAAGAATGGTCATTGAAAAATGATAATTTTATAGTTTTCTGCAAAATCAAGCATTAGTAGAGAATAAATATTAGCTGAATTAAGTCACTAATGCAACTTTTAGGTTAACATATAACTTATTCATTGCAAATATAGGATTTTCGTGACCAAAACGTTTCCTTGGTCTAGAATTATTCTTTTGTCGTATCTCGAGTATTCATTTATTGATAATAGTCATAAAACATGCATTTTTGGGAATATTTTGTTTGACAAGCCCATGAAGATTTTCATTAGATCCTCTTTCGGCAACATATTTTTTTGATTGGCTACCTCGGCCTCGTTTAACCCTAAAAGTTAAGGAACGGTAACGCATATATCCAAAGGGTCGCTGCATTTCTAGTACTGAAACACCTTTTCTAGGGCTGCTCTTAAATGCCATGTACAGATAGCATTTGTAGAATGATAACTTAGCAGACTCGATGATCGTTCCACTTCGTAATGTTGTTCGGAAACGGCATTCAGAACATTGCCACTGCCATTTTGATTGAAGCCAATAATGCTTTCTGCATATACATTTTTTTTTCAAACTATTCCTTCTTGTTCACGGAAAGCTTTAAAATCAACCCTACAGCTATATTCGTCAGGAAAAATTTGGGTGTACTCGTAAATTTTTATCTCAATTAGTTAATTTCTTAAACAAAAAAAACACCGCTAGAAGCAGTGTTTTTTTTAAAGATTAATGGGCTAAATCACAAACCATTCGCGATTTTACGAGCAGTTAAGTCTAAGAAAAGAGCAGCGTATTTTTCTTTAAGTTTTTTCTCGCGATTTGAAATATCTAATCTACCAAGCGTGGATAATACCATATCAGCATCGCCTGTATTTCTTAATGCAAAATAACACTCCAATAAATTGAAATAAATTGATATCGTAACATCCTTGTCAATTCGTGCTTTTTTGTTCGCTACATCAGATTCTTTCAAAATTGTTGTCCATTGGGTAGCTGCTTTATTCAATTTCTCTTTTGCAACAGTTTCATTTGTAATCAACGATTTCAATCCTAATAATTGATCATTGTATGCATCTGTAACATCTTGGTATTCATCTTTTTTCGATTTTACATAGTCTAAAGATGTTTCGTGCTCGGTGATTTCAAATCCAATTCGATCGTTTACCAAATGATTGATAAAAATAAGATTGTCTTTTAATACTTTTTCTTCAACTGTTCTGAAAAGAGCTACGTAATCGCTAGATGGAGCCGTTTTACTAGAAGTCGTTTTGTATGTTTTGAATTCTGCTAATTCCGTTGGTGCAACGAAATATATGTCTTGGTTTGCTGCGTTAGCAACACGCACACTCATTTGATTTCTGTAAGTAAATTCAAGCCAATAATAAGTAACATCGGCAGTAGTGGATGTGCCATTAACTATTTTTGATTCTTTTTTAATTTCAGTTTTTACTGAAGGTTGTGAGTGCTCAAAACCTTGCATATTTACATGGTATGTTAATGCATTATCCGTTCCTTTTGAAAAACCATCTAATTTCAAATAAGTAGAAGCCAAAGAAGGATAATCGTACACTGTTTTGATATCTGGTTTCGATACGGTTCTTTTATATGGTTGTGGAACATAATCCTTAACAGGTTTTGTATTTTCATTCAATAATTGTTTTTCAAGGATTTTTTTCGCTAATGACTTGTCATTATATTCAGCCATTGCTTTTTCAAATTTTTCATCTGCAGCTTTAACCTTATTAGGATACTCGGCCATTTCTCGATCATAGTCAGTATCTGCTTGCGCCTTATCTTTTTCGTATTGCGCCAAAATTTTAGCATTTTCCTCATCCGATGCAGAGGATAAAGAAGATTGGTAGTTAGCAACTTTGGGTTGAATTGGAGTTGTTGGTAATTTGATGTAATTGTACTTCAAATCCTCCGATTTTATGTTTTGTCCGAATAAAAATCTTGATAAAATAAAAGATAAAACAAATAAATTTAGTTTCATAAGTAAGCTATAAGTGAATATTTAATTTTCGCTGCAAAATTAGGCATTTAATATCATTCTGAAATCATTCAACTAAAAAATAAGATAAGTAGAAGTTATTTTTTCGATATGAAATCCAGGAGATCATATTTTTCAATCTTGGCATTCAAGGTATTAATAGTCCATCCTATAGCTAATGCCGTTTGTCTTTTGTTTCCTTGAAAATGAGTTAAAACTTTTTTAATATGTTCTTTTTCAATGTGCTCCCAATTCATGGGTTGATTGGTTGATTCTTGTTTCAGTCGTTTTGGTAATACATCCTCAGTTACCTTTTCTTCATTAAAAACATACAGACGTGAAATGATGTTTTCCAATTCGCGAATGTTTCCAGGATAGGAGTAATTCAATAACACATCCAAAGCAGGTTTAGTTAATGCTAATTTATTAGGTTTTCGTAGTTGCTTTTTTTTCTGGGTTAAAAAGAAATCGATCATTTGTTTTAAATCACCTTTTCCGCGCTGAAGGAGGGTTGGTAAATCAAGTTCAACAACGGATAGACGATAGTATAAGTCCCAACGAAAAACCCCTTCTTCGCATCGCTTCACAAGATTTTGATTCGTCGCAGCAATAATACGCACATCAATTTTTTTTGCTTTTCCTCCTAAAGGCATAATTTCCTTTTCTTGTAAAACCCGAAGCAATGATTGTTGCATGTATGGCGAAATATCACCGATTTCATCTAGGAAAAGGGTTCCTTCGCTAGCCACCTCGAAAAGTCCTTCTGTATCTTTATCTGCACCGGTAAATGCTCCTTTTTTATAACCGAATAAACGAGATTCAAGTAATGTGTCACTAAAAGCGGAGCAATTGATAGCGATGTAAGGTTTGTTTGATCGAATCGAATTTGTGTGAATGTATTTTGCTAAGTTTTCTTTACCCGTTCCGCTGGCGCCTAATATCAAAACAGAAACTTCATCCGTTAATGCAACTTTACGCGCGTTTTCATAGATGCGAGCAATTCCTGGCGTTGTGAAATAATTATCTGAATTTGATTTCTTTATATCTTGTTGGTGATAAAGGGCAGTTAAACCAATTGCGGAACGTTCCATGGCGATTTTAATCAATTCGGGACGATCTTTTTTTACCGTATAAATCGCAGGTCTAGTCTGAAAAAGGTTTGTTTTTAAATTCAAACTCATGTGTGCTAAATACCAAACTACTTGCATGGCCGGTGTGCCGGGTGATATAAAAATATCTATTTCTTCTTCTTTTAATTCAGCTAAGAAAGGATGCACCTTTGATTGTATTTCGGTATGGTCAATGGGGTCATTGACGTCCATGTATCGGATTTCAATAGTTCGGTCGGGATATTTTTTTACTAAATAGGATCGTAAATGTAAAGCACGCAAATCTTCATCATTTTTTTTTGCCGAAAGGATAATGTGTTTGTCATGTTTGAAAAAATAGCGATGAAATGAGGCAGTTGGGCCATCCTCCATAACGTTTCCTTCGTTAAAATCTTGGATGTATGCATGCCATGATACTAAGATTTTCATAAATTATATTGAATTACAAAAAGAATATAAATTTATCAAAAATTAATATAATAATTGAATAAATGATATAAATATATCCTTACAATAACAGAAAGACTAGTTAATTGGTATTGGCACATCCTTTGACAAAGTGGAAGCTCATCCACGAAAAAGAATTTAGGAGATTATTAATAAAAAACCTTTTTTGATATGAATCAATTAGCGGTAAAACAAATTTCAGAAAAAGAAAAACTAGAGAATGCCACGGTGGTGACACAATTTAAATGTGCATTTTTAAATAGAGATTTGGAAGAATTGGAGTTTTTACTGCACGATAAAGGTGTTTTTTTTTCAAAAATGAAAAAACATGCCGCATTGGGATATCTTTTTTCATGTTTAAAAAAAGTTAGGGGAATAGAAAAGGGATTTCATATGGAAGTGAAGCAAGGGTATAGTATTGATTCTCTTCCTT
>CAMAQX010000045.1 GCA_945860455.1 Lishizhenia tianjinensis | reverse complement strand
TGAGCGCAAAGATTTTGATCGATCCGCATATGGGGCAGCACGATTGATTTCGCGCATTTGTATTCCGGAGGCAAAACGGATGTTGAATAAACACGGAATCAGTTATGTTGAAAACGATCTCTGGTTTCGATTATTCGTAATGCACATATACCATGCGGGAGCAGGAAATGTTAGGGCGGTAGTTGATAAAATTGCACCCAAAAAGGGCGGCAAGGACTTGATTTTAGCCATGTGGCAGACGAAGGCAGCAAGTTTCGGAAATAGTTCCCAAAATTACAGTCAGGTTGCGTTGGCTGCTCAGCTGATATTACACGAATTAATCTACTCTAAATGCGATGATATCTATCACTGCAAATAAGTCCTTTCAGGCTGGAATAAAGGTTAATGAGATAGAATTTACACAATGACGCGTGTTTTTGGGTGTGAGTTCTTCCCCTTCAAATACATGACCTAGGTGTCCGTTACATGCTGCGCAAACGATCTCGGTTCTTTTTCCATCTTTATCTAAAATACGCTTTATGGTATTGGGGATTTCATCATCAAACGCTGGCCACCCGCATCCTGAATTAAATTTTGAATTTGATCGATACAAGGGTTGTTCGCATTGTTTACAAGCATATAAACCGTTCTCAAAAAAACGATCGTATTTTCCTGTATATGGGTATTCTGTTCCTTTGTCAATAATTACCCGTTTTTCTTCAGGGGTTAACTCATTTAATTTCATCGGTATTAGATATGGTTTAAGGATTTGTTTTTGATTCCTCTTTCGTAATGTGATAAACAATTTGAATTGGATTCTGGTTCGTTTCGGGAGTTTGTTCCTTTTCTTTTTCTTCGAGTTGTCGCAGTCGTTCCAGGTAGATTCCTTCTAGGTCGGGTGGTTCTATCCCCATTTCTTTTTCAATTTCATATTGGAATTTAGGACGTTTTGGTCCTTCAGTTCTGAAATAAAAGGCCAGCCAAATACCAACGATGAGTCCCATAAAATGCCCTTGCCATGATACTTGAGGATCCATTGGAAAAATGCCCCAAATCAAACTCCCGTATAAAAAAACAACGAATAATGAAAGCGCTTGTAATGGAAAAAAGCGCCTAATCACACCGGATGTAAAAAGGAATCCAACTAAGGCATAAATAACCCCACTCATTCCAATGTGATACCCACTGCTACTAATAGCAAATATCCAAACAAAAATTCCAGTTAATACCCACGCTGAGACGAAAACTTTCCAAGCAACTTCTTTATATGAATAAAACAAGGCTATCAATAACAAGAAAGTGGGTAATGAATTATTGAAGATATGTTTGATGTTTTCCGGAGCATGAATTAGAGGCATAAACAAAACACCTCTTAATCCTTTCCATGTTTGTGCTTGAACTCCCCATTCATAAAGATTTATAGGAAGGATATAATCAACAATATAAATCAACCACATTAGTCCAACGATAATGAAAGACGGGATTACCGCATTTTTTAACGTTAATTCAAATGGAGAATTTTCTTGCATAACTCTGAATAAGTCAAAGAATATGCCTTGAAAAATATACTGACAGAAAGTCAGTTAACTCACGTCTTGTTAATATCCCAATTTTGTTCGAACCCGCTGAAGTACTTTTTTTGCAACTATTCGAGCTTTCTCAGCACCAAGAGCTAAGACTTCATCCAATTCATTTTTATGGTTCATCAAATAATCAAATCGTTCTCGTTCTGTTTGAAATTTTTCTAAAATCAATTCGAATAATGCTTGTTTTGCATGACCGTATCCATATCCTCCTTGGAGGTAATTTTCAGTCATTAACTGAATTTGTTCTTGGCTGGCAATCAATTGATACAAGGCAAAGACGTGACAAGTTGTGGGATCTTTTGGTTCCTCTAATGCTTTACTATCTGTTTCTATCGACATTACTTGCTTGCGCAATTGCTTTTCAGGTAAAAATATATTGATGGTATTGTCGCGCGACTTACTCATTTTTTCGCCATCCGTTCCAGGTATCAACTTGTTGTCCTCTTGGATTTTTTCGATTGGTAAAACAAATATTTCTCCCATTTTAGTGTTGAATCTTGCAGCTACATCGCGTGTCATTTCCAAATGTTGAAGTTGGTCCTTTCCAACTGGAACAATTTCAGCATCATACAAAACAATGTCAGCAGCCATTAAAATAGGATAGGAAAACAAGCCTCCGTTCACATCTTCTAGTCGATCCTGTTTGTCTTTGAAGCTGTGTGCTAGTGTCAATCTGGAGTATGGGTAAAAGCACAACAAATACCACATTAATTCTGTCACTTCCGGAATATCACTTTGACGATAAAATACAGTTTTAGCAGGGTCAAGTCCGCAAGCAAACCAAACAGCTGCGGTAGCATATGTGTTTTCTCTCAGTTCCTGTGGGTCCTTAATTTGAGTTAATGAGTGCATATCGGCAATAAACAAAAAGGATTCGTTTTCTGGATTTTTAGACATTTCAATCGCCGGAAGAATTGCTCCTAAAAGATTTCCTAAATGTGGAGTTCCAGTACTTTGTACACCTGTTAAGATTCTTGCCATAACTCTGTTTTTAGCGAAATTAATGATTTTGACGGACTATAAATTGGAAAACGGCTCTCTTTTAGTGAAAGTTCTTACATTTGAAACATGCGAACCTTAATTTCTATTGGCTCTTTTTTATGGAAAGTCTATATCGGAATTGTATTTATTTTTTTCGCTGTTCTTCTATATCCGTTTTTTTTAGTCCTTCTTTGGAATCGTAAATGGAGAAAATTCAGTTTTAAATTATTCGTCTTTTGGAGTTGGATGATGCGAATCTTTTGTTTTTACAAAATTAAACGTATTAAAAACAGTGTTTTACCCGAACCACCTTATGTCATTGTGGCCAATCACACTTCCTATTTAGACATATTTTTTATGTATTCTCTTTTTCCGAAAAATCCGTTTGTTTTTTTAGGTAAAAGTGAAATTTTAAGTTATCCGATTATTCGAACCTATTTTCAAGATTTAAATGTGCCCGTTTTTCGAGATAACAAACGCAAGGCAGCTCGTTCTTACATGGAATCAATTAAAAAGGTAGAGGAAGGATATTCTTTAGTTATTTTCCCCGAAGGAGGAATTCCAGATAATGATATTCCGCGAATGAGACACTTTAAGGAAGGGGCTTTCAAATTAGCTCAAAGCTGTAAGATTCCAGTTATTCCGGTAACTTTTACAAATAATTTTAAACTTTTTTCGGATCCTACACATTATCATGGAACAGCGCATCCAGGAATTTCTAAGGTTCATATTCATTCATATATTCCCAAAGAACAAGTTGTTGAGATGTCTGTTAGCGACTTGGCCTCCCTTTGTTTTTCAACCATTAATCAACCGCTTTTGGAGGAATACCCGCGATTAAGAGATCAAAAAGCACAATGAAATGAAAGTTGCAGGATTTACTTTTATAAAGAATGCATTGATATACGATTATCCAATTGTAGAAGCTATTCAATCGATTCTTCCCATATGTGATGAGGTGGTTGTTGCTGTCGGAAAATCGGATGATAAAACACTAGAATTGATACAAGCTATTCATCCATCAAAAATCAGAATCATTGAAACGGTTTGGGATGAGTCTTTGCGCGAGGGCGGGAGAGTTTTAGCAGTTGAAACGGATAAAGCGTTTGTGGCAATATCAGAAGAAATGGATTGGGCGATATACATTCAAGGGGACGAAGTGATCCATGAAGATTACCTGGAAAACATGAAACTGGGGATGGAAAAATGCTTGAAAGAATCAGAAATTGATGGACTTTTATTTCGGTATCAACATTTTTATGGTTCCTATGATTATGTGGGTTCATCGCCCGGTTGGTATCGAAATGAGATTCGAATCGTCCGAAATGATAAATCAATATATTCCTACAAAGACGCACAAGGTTTTCGAAAAAATGAAAATGAGAAACTGAATGTTGCCAGCATCGATGCTGAAGTTTATCATTATGGTTGGGTGAAAGATCCACGGGCGATGCAATTGAAACAAGAATCATTCAATAAACTATGGCATGACGATTCTTGGGTAGATCAGCACGTAGTAAAAGCGGATGAATTTGATTATGAAAGTCACATTTCAGAATTGAAAAAATTTGACGGGTCACACCCTCAAGTTATGGAAAGCAGAATTAATCAAAAAAATTGGAAATTTGATTTTGATATTTCACGGAATAAAAGAAATTTGAAAGACTGGTTCAAGAATTTCCTTTACACTTATCTTAACATAAACGTGAGTTATAAAAACTACCGTTTGGTCAAAACAATTAAGGAATAGCTGTTACCGATCCAATGGCAGCAACACCATCAATGGAGCATCCTTCGGGTGATTTAGCCTTGCTTAAGGTTGCAAAAAACTGCAAATTCAAGCCTTTTTTCTTAAATTTATCCGCTAAGTCAATTGGGTAAATTTTATTACCAACAGTAATTCCCTCTACTTGTGAACTAGTAATTTCAATGTAAACGGGACATCCATTTTCTGATAGATGAACAATGCCTTGGCAATTATAAGCTAATGAAATAGGAAGGTCTTTGTGTGAACAACATGAGCCGGTTCCAAAAACGATACTAACGAACAGTGAAAGGGAAAATAACAATTTCATAGGGTAATATTTTAAACAAATATAAAAAAAAAAGAGGTCATTGCTGACCTCCTTTCCTAATTTAACCTGTAGCTGTTAATTTAGATCCTGATTCAGATAAACGGTAAAGCCTTATTAAGGTTACATTTTTTCAAAGAAAAAGTAGTAATTAACACTATTTTATGGATAAACATTTTTTGGCTCGATTAAAATTAAATCATTCAAAAAGTACCTTTGAAACGAAATATGTTGCAAGCTACTTCCATACAAGCATTAATTAGATTGGTCGACGATCCGGATGATCATATTTATGAACATGTTCGAGAAGAGTTGGTTCGTTGTGGGACATCGGCTTTGCCATTTCTTGAAAACACTTGGGAAAATGATCTTTTTGGAAATAATCACCACAATAGAATCGATGATATTATTCGAGATATTCAGTTCGAGGAAGTTAAAAAAGAACTTAATAATTGGTTGAATTCTTCTGATAAAGATTTATTGAAAGGTGCATGTATCATTGCAAAATATGAATTCCCTGACTTAGATGAAACAGAGATTATTGATTTAATTCAAAATATTAGACGAGATATTTGGCTTGAGTTGAATGACAATCAAACCGCTTTTGAAAAAGTAAAGATTTTCAATAAAATATTTTTTGCGCATCATCAGTTTGAAGGGGATGCGGATGATTTTTTATCGCCACCAAATTCGTACATCAATCAAGTATTGGCAACTCGAAAAGGAAATCCGTTGAGTTTGAGTTTGATTTATAGCGTAATTGCCCAATCGTTGGATTTACCTGTTTATGGGGTTAATTTACCCAATCATTTTGTGTTGGCATATATGGATGTGAATGGCATTCACGTGTTAAATGATCAGGAAAATGAATACGGTGTATTATTTTACATCAACACTTTCGCTAAAGGATCTTTGTTTGATACAGCGGAGATTAAGGCCTTTTTGGATGGATTGAATGTTCCACACAAACGAGAGTATTTTGAGCCTTGTCCAAATACAGCAATTATTCGGCGTATGTTAACAAACTTAATCACTACTTATCAAAAAAACGGTAGATCGAAAAAAGTGGAGGATTTAAGTTTATTACGAACTATTTTAGACTAACCATGGGAGCAAAATCATTGATTGAACAATTAAATTTGCTACCTCATCCTGAGGGAGGTTATTTTCGCGAAATGTATCGCTCTAAGGAAAAAACAGTGAATGCGGAAGGGGCTACCAGAAGTCAAAGTACGGCGATTTATTTCTTGTTAGAAAATGAAAATAAGTCTCATTTTCACCGAATCAAGTCGGATGAACTTTGGTTTTTTCATCAAGGGGAGCCCATAGAAATCCTTTATTTTGAAAATGCTGTGTTGCATACCATCCAACTGGGAAATGATTTTCATATGGGACAAGTTGCTCAAGCAGTAATTCCCGCCAATGTTTGGTTTGCTTCCCGATTGGCGGGTGGTACAGGATATGGATTGGTGAGTTGCACGGTTTCTCCTGGATTTGATTTCATGGATTTTGAAATGGCAACGAAACAAAATTTAGTAGCAGAATTTCCCGATTTTTCTGAAATCATCGAAGAAATGACCTTGGACTAGGAAATGAATCGGGTTGAGTTTGCTTTGTAAAGCGCGCACTGAGTATTGGGAATGTGCTTTCTGAAAAAGGCAACCAAGTCATACAGTAAATCTCTTATAAACCAGGGTGTTATCCAGAATATCAAGCAAATACTCCAAGGTTTTCTCAAAAAGGGAATTAGTTGAATCACGGCACTGGATTTTTTAAATACCTTACTGCCATTGTAAAAATAAAGAGTGTTTAAGCGCTTCGAATCGTATCCTTTTCGTTTCAAAAATTCAGTCCCAAACTCACTTTGCAAAGAACAAAAAAGTAATTTTTCGCTTCGTTCATTTTTTAGAATAAATTGAATAACGCGGTTGCAAAGCCCACAATCTCCGTCATAAAAAACGATTGTGTCTTGTTCCATTATTTCAACATTTGAATCGCTCTGGCCAATGCCTCGGCAAATAAATCTATTTCCGCTTTCGTATTATATAGGGCAAAAGAAGCACGAATAGTACCCGGAATTTGATAGAAATCCATTAATGGCTGCGTACAATGATGACCGGTTCTTACGGCAATTCCTTGTTTGTCTAACAAAGTTCCAATATCAAAAGGATGAATGTTTTCAATAACAAAAGAAACAACACTTGCTTTATTTGATGCTGTGCCAATAATTCTAACATCTTTAAACGTACTCAAAACTTCTTCTGCATAGAGCAGCAATGAATGCTCATGTTCTATTACCTGCTCTAGATTCAGTTGTTGCATAAATTCAAAAGCCTTTCCTAGTGCAATTCCACCAGAAATATGCGGCGTTCCGGCTTCAAATTTATGGGGCAATTCATTATACGTTGTTTTAGCAAAACTCACTTTTGCAATCATATCACCACCACCTTGATAAGGAGGAAGGCTTTCCAATAACTCTTTTTTTCCGTATAAAATTCCAACTCCTGTTGGTCCATACACTTTGTGACCTCCGAAAGCAAAAAAATCACAATCTATCGCTTGAACATCAATGGGAAAATGTTGAATGCTCTGAGCTCCATCGATTAATACTTTAGCGCCAACGGCATGTGCTTTTTTGATTAGATTTTCAACTGGGTTTATCGTTCCAAGGGTATTTGATACATGGGTTATGGAAAGTAATTTGGTTTTTTCTGACAACAAATTATCAAATGCTTCCAAATCTAATTCTCCGTTTTCATGAATTGGAATCACCTTTAAAACCAGCCCTTTTCGTTCGCAAAGCATTTGCCAAGGCACGATATTGGAATGATGTTCCATGTAAGAAATCAGAATTTCATCCCCCTTTTGCAGTGTTTCTCCTAATGAAAAAGCTACTAAGTTTATGGAATCTGTTGTTCCCTTGGTGAAAATTATTTCACAAGATTCGGCCGCATGAATATACGATTGAATGGTGTTTCGTGCATTTTCATAAGCGTTTGTCGCTTCTTGACTCAATAAATGAACCCCTCGGTGGATATTTGCATTCTCGTATGAATAATACTTTGTGATGGAGTCAATTACCAGTTGCGGTTTTTGAGCTGTTGCACCGTTATCAAAGTACACCAAATTTTTGCCATTCACTTTTCGCTGTAAAATGGGAAACTGAGCTCTAATTTCTTCTGTGTTGAATTGGGATGTATTCATAGTACAAAAATACGAATCTTTAGATGTTAATGGGCTATCAATACCTGAAAGGTAGCGTCTATCACTTTCGCCATTCGATCAATGTCTAGGGTTTCCAACGTATCTGTTGTTTTGTGATAATTTTTGTTCCTGTAAAAGGCTGTGTCTGTAATCATTAGTGCATCAATTCCAATTTTCCAATAATTCAAATGGTCTGAGAAATCGATTCCCGGAAGAGATGTTGGCGCTGAAAATTTTTTCGCCTTGATTTTTCGTTCTGCTTTAAATTTTTTAATAAATCGTTTGACAAAATGTCCTGCTGTTGATTTTCGCACGAGGGTTATGTAATTCCCTTTTCCGCCATACACTAGTTTTAAAATACCTATCGGATAATCTTGAGATTTCTTAGTGTCTTTGAAATAGGCAATCATTTCAAGGCTCACCATGCCCAGTATTTGGTCTTTTATCCCTTCAACGTATTTTGCATGTACAGCACTTCCCATATAATCGGTCCGAAAGAAGGGAGGTTCCTCTAAGGTATACGCTACTAGATCGATTCTGTTTTCCAGTTTTTTATGTTGCAATAACCTTCCCAATTCCAATAACCCAACTGTACCGCTTGCGTTGTCGTCTGCTCCTTCTTGATTTCCGCATACGTCATAATGTGCGCCTATAATAATCCGATTCTTCTGATCAGTACCAAAACTGGCAATCACATTGCGATAGGTGACCCCATTTATTTTAAACGGTTGATAATACACAGTGTCGGCATATTTTGAAAAATCACGAAAAATATAAGCGGCAACAGAATCCAATTCATCTGGGTTTTCAAAATGCCTGTATTTATCTCGTTTGGTTATAATGCGCAGGTGTTCTCGAATCAAATTAGTGTCGGACTCTATTTGAGCAAAGGTTTGACTAAAAAAAACAAAGAGAAATAATTGAAAAAATAAAATCCGCATATTCGAAGATACTGAGAATTTTCAAAAAGCCCTCAACCTTGGTTCTTTTTTTATTTTGTCGTTACTTAAACCATTGAAATGGTTTTGGTTTGTGTTATTCCATAGGTGAGGGTTTAAATCCTCACCTATGGGGTTCAATCGTGGGGAATTACACAATCGTTTCAATAATTTAATCCCACACGACTCTATGAATTCGATATTTTATGATTCATGGCTGTTCTTCGGGAGTTGGCATGAATTTATATTCTGAACATGGCGCTATCCTGTAAATTGAACTATTTGGACCAAAAAAGTGTTAGTTCAGCTACAAATTGTACTTTTGTATAAATATCATTCAGTGGCAAAACGCAAAAAATCAACATCCGAAGACGAAGGCAGAAAAGGGAAATTATCCTCTTTTTTTGGTATTTATTCCTATTTAAAACCGTATTGGCTTCAATATTCAATTGGATGGATTTTTCTTGTTTTATCGAGCGGAATTGGACTCATGTTCCCTTATTTGCTGGGGAAATTATTGGGCACCACGGGAAATGGAACATCCTCTACCACTGAATCAATAAAATTGCTCAGCCTGGATAATATCAATTCGGTTGCTCTTTCCTTATTTGCCATTTTTGGCTTACAAGCGATTTTTTCATTTATCCGTGTGATAACTTTTACCAACGTAACAGAGAATGCCCTTCGGGATATACGAAATCAAGCCTTCGAACGCCTGGTGTATATGCCAATGGACTTCTTTAATCGAAATAAAGTAGGTGAATTAACCAGTAGACTTTCCAATGATGTTTCACAGATTCAAGAAACCATGCGTACCACCGTTGCTGAGTTTTTTAGGCAAATTGTGATAGTGGCAGGTGGAACTACTTTTCTGTTTTTTATTTCTTGGAAATTAGCGATTATCATGTTTGTTACTGTTCCCATAATGGCAATCATTGCAGTAGTTTTTGGTCGGTTTATTCGTAAATTAAGTAAGCAAGCCCAAGATTTTACAGCAACATCCAATTCCATTGTAGAAGAGGCCCTGACAGGAATAGCCAACGTAAAGGCCTTCACCCAAGAATGGTTTACCTTGCAGAAATACAACAAATCATCAGAACAAATTCGTGCGCTCAATGTCAAAAGTGGTTTGTGGCGTGGATTGTTTGTTTCCTTCATTATATTTTGTTTATTCGGTGCCATTGTATTTATCATTTGGCGAGGACTCTTAATGACACAAGGAGCTAATCCTGAATTGAGTTCCGAAGGGTTTTATCAATTCGTGTTGTTTACTATCATGATGGGTGCCTCTGTTGGATCTTTGCCAGAATTGTATGCCGGGATTCAAAAAGCGGCAGGAGCAACAGAAAACTTAATGGAATTGTTAGCCGAGCAAACAGAGCGTATGCAATCAACAGGCACAGAAAAGCCGGCTATTACTGGAGAAATTAATTTCCAGCAAGTACGTTTTGCTTATCCACAACGAAAGGATGTAGAGGTGCTGAAAGGAATTTCATTTGAAGTGCATGCTAATCAAACACTTGCTTTAGTGGGTTCATCTGGTTCGGGCAAAACAACCATTTCTAATTTATTGTTAAATTACTATTCAACCGTTGGGGGCGAAATCACAATCAACGGAAAACGAATTCAGGATATTGATTTAGAATATTTACGCCAACACATGGCTATCGTGCCGCAGGAAGTAATGTTGTTTGCCGGTACTATTCGAGAGAATATTTCATTTGCACGGACGAATGCAACAGAAGAAATGATCATTGATGCTGCAAAAAAAGCAAACGCATGGCAATTTATTCAAGGCTTCCCGAATGGAATGGAAACGCAAGTAGGGGATAGAGGTATACAATTATCAGGCGGACAAAAACAACGAATTGCAATAGCACGTGCCATTTTAAAAGATCCTACCATATTAATTTTGGATGAGGCCACATCATCATTAGATTCTGAGTCAGAAAGATTGGTGCAAGATGCATTGAATAACCTGATGAAGGGAAGAACTTCTGTAGTAATCGCTCACCGACTATCAACCATTAAATTGGCCGACAAAATCTTAGTTTTAAAAGAAGGCGAAATCGTTGAACAAGGCACACACGATTCATTGATAAATGAACACGGGTTTTATGCTCATTTAGTCAATTTGCAACGCATGAATGGGGATGATGAAGGAATTATCTAGGCTCAACGAAATAACGGTCTGAGGGATTAAATTTGGGTGATTGAATAGAGTAAACTTTCAATGGTTTTTTGGAAATAACCTGAATTACCTCGTGTGGAGTTCCTTTGAGAATGGTTACTTGATCTCCTTTTCTAATTGTTAAGGTATCCGATCCTAGTTTCATCAGCGCCTTTCCTTGCACAATAACAATGTTCTCTGTGTGCCATCGATGAAAATGCAAAGGGACCTTATTTGGGATTTCGATTAAAAAAGTACTATGTAATGAGTCCTCTGACAATGTAACAACCGTATTTTCATTGGTTAATTTTGTTCTTTTGTACTTGTTTTCAGATGGTTGGCTCAAACAATTATTTAGTATGATTATAAATAACAAAGTGTAAGTATATTTCATTATTTTTTTATGAAATTTGTTCTTACTAAGTTAAAAATAATTTAGTCAGTTTATTTTATTACATCGCATTATGATTTCTAAAATCCATTTATTCCCGCTTCTTTTTACCTCGTTCTTTTGTTCAATTCAAGTCTTTTCTCAAGATACGATTCTAGCTGAAGAACCAATTGTTACGGATGACCTTGGTTATGACTCTGATGAAAAAACATTTTTTTCTACCCGTATTATTAATGGTCATTCCGTGGAGACTATTTCCAAAGGATATATGGAAATGCGAATTGAACATCGTTTTGGTGATATGGCTGGAACAAATGGTGGAGTTCAAAACATGTTTGGCTTCGATAATCTTTCAGACATGCGAATTGCATTGGAGTATGGAGTAACAAAAGACTTAATGGTTGGATTTGGAAGATCAAAAGGTACCGGAGCACCTTATCGTTCTTTATTAGATGGTTTTGTGAAATATCGCGCCATGAGACAGGGTGAAAAATATCCGATTTCATTAGCATTTATTGGGGGTTCAACTTTTACATACCAGAAAGCCTCTTCGGACCAATCTCAAGTAAATCATTTTCCAAAAGCAAGTCATCGCATGGCTTATTTTGTTCAAATGAATGTAGCTCGCAGATTTTGTGATTGGCTGTCAGTTGCGGTTATGCCAACATTTGTTCATCGGAATTACGTTGCCGCTAATGATATAAATTCATTAGTTTCCTTAGGGGGAGCATTTAGATTGAAACTGAACCAAAAATTTGCGATAATTGGAGAGTATTACCATGCTTTTCATGGCGAAAATTCAAGGCCATCAGATATTTTTAAACAAAGTATGGCAATTGCTTTGGAATGGCAAACATTTGGTCATAACTTCACTATTAATATTACTAATTCTGGTGGATTGGGTGAAACTCAGTTTATTCCATATACTTACGAGAATTTGATGAAAGGCCAATTTAGGTTTGGTTTTTGTGTAGGACGGAAGTTCATTGTTAACGAATAAAAAAAATCAGTATGAAAAAAATTCTTATTATTGGTACTTATCTAATCTTATTAGTGGTTAGTACAGCCATTTCCTTAGCTCCTCAAGATCATTTTGAGGTAACTACCGGACATAAAATTGATTTTAAAAATGCTCATGTTAAAGGGGTGTTCAAATCCATGAATGGTAGTATGGATTTTAATCAATCCGATATGAGTAAATGTAAATTCTCGTTGAAGATTCCAGTTACTACCATCTCAACTGGAAATGCAATCATGGACAAGAAAGCACAAACGGTTGAGTGGTTCGATTCAAAAAAACACCCAAATATTTCTTTTGTTTCTGCAAGTGTAGCAAAATCAGGTGCTAAATATAATATTACTGGAACATTGAATATGAAAGGCGTGGCAAAAACGATTACCATTCCGGTTTCCATGTCTTTGGCGGGAACAAAAATCACCTTCACAGGGGCATTTACAGTAAATCGAATTACTTATGGAGTTGGTAAGAAAAGTGAAAATGTTCCAGATAATTTGACTATCACAGTTACTGTTCCTGGAATTAAAAAATAAAGAAATATGTTAGTGAGATATATCATTTTAGGCTTTGTAGTGGCTATACTATCAAGTGCTACTGGAATTGCATACAGTTATAAGTATTACGAAATATTAGCTGACTTTTCAGTAGTTCTGCCCTTTACGAAAATAGCATGGTTATTTACCTCGGGGTCCTTATTGATTGCGGGTCTTTATTTTGTAATAAACAAGTTTTTAAAATCTGTTGGATTGCTTATCTTTAATGTCTTGCTTGCATTTGGAACGATTGGTAGTGTAATTATTCCAACATTGTATCCTCCCGTATTTCCAGAAACGATAGAAATGCCTGAATTTTATCCTGGTTTCGTTATTCCATTACATTTCATGGTTCCAATGATTTGGTTTGCATTATCTTCCTTTTTTTTAAAAAATAAAGCATGAAAAAATTAGTTTTTATTGGTCTTGTATTTATTTCCTTGACTGCTTGTAAAAAGGATAAAGTAGAGAATTACTCGAATGCAAACTGTGTTGATACGGTTTCATTCAATAATGAAATTTTACCTTTGATTCAAAACAATTGTACGGGGTGTCATAATAATCAAAATGGGTATTCTTTAACGAATCAT
>CAMAQX010000044.1 GCA_945860455.1 Lishizhenia tianjinensis | reverse complement strand
ATAAGTAATTTTCCGGGATTAAGCAAAACAGAACATCATGATATTCATCATTCCAAATTAAACGGCAATTACGCTTCTACATTTTTAATTTGGGATACACTTTTAAAAACTTCATTTAAAAAAAATAACCATGAAAAATAAAACGCTTTATTTATTTTTTGGATTTTTTCTAGTCACACTTTCTTTCAAAGCTCAATATTCGTTAACCGTTAAGTTAATCGGAATTGAAAATACGAACGGGCAAGTTGAAATTGCTTTATACAATGATGAAAAACTTTTCCCTGAAGTTGGGAAGACGCTTCACATGATAAGAGTTAAACCCGAAGGAAAAGAAGTCGTTTATGAGTTTAAAAATTTGAAGGCAGCAGAGTATGCAATTGCTACCTTTCACGATGAAAATGATGATAAAGTGTGTAATACTAATTTAATAGGTGTTCCAACAGAGGCTTTTGCATTTTCAAAGGATTTTCGTCCATTTTTATCGGCACCGGATTTTGAAGATTGTTCGTTCAAACTTTCACAAAACATGGAAATCACCATCGAAATGGTTTATTGATTATTTTCCACATTCTACTTAGTTCGTATCTTAGCGCACCAAAATTTAAACAATGGCTACTATTCTTGCAGAAAAAGAAAGTGAATTGCTTTCTAAAGACTTACTAACTCAGGCTTTTAGAATTATGTGTACGGCTAAAACAATGGCCGAAAAATTCGAAGCAAACAAGGAAGTAACGGCAAAATATGTTCATGCTACATCTCGGGGTCATGAAGCAATACAAATTGCATTGGCTATGCAATTAAAGCCCCAAGATTGGGTTTCTCCTTATTATAGAGATGATAGTATATTATTGGGAATAGGGCTAACTCCGTTTGAACTAATGCTTCAGGTTTTTGCAAAAAAAAATGATCCGTTTTCAGGTGGTAGGACTTATTATTCACACCCTTCTTTGAATCGTGATGATCTTCCAAAAATCATACATCAATCCTCCGCAACAGGCATGCAAGCGATTCCCACAACAGGAGTGGCAATGGGAGTTCAGTTTAAGGAAAACCAAGGTTTGTCACCCGATTATAATGGCGATAATCCAGTTGTAGTTTGTTCGTTAGGGGATGCTTCATGTACGGAAGGAGAGGTTTCTGAAGCCCTTCAAATGGCGTCTTTAAAACAGTTTCCAATATTGTTTTTGGTGCAAGACAATGATTGGGATATTTCGGCAAATTCAAAGGAAATACGGTCTCAAAATATGGCTGAATATGCTTCAGCGTTTAAAGGTCTTGAAGTTCGCTCCATTGATGGTAGTGATTTTGAGGAATCATTTCGAACATTAAATGAAATAATTCATTTGATTCGAACCGAAAGACGGCCATTTGTTTTGCATGCTAAAGTTCCGCTTTTGGGTCATC
This sequence comes from Lishizhenia tianjinensis, assembly GCA_945860455.1. GTDB lineage: Bacteria > Bacteroidota > Bacteroidia > Flavobacteriales_D > Crocinitomicaceae > UBA952. The sequence goes on along the minus strand of CAMAQX010000044.1, from coordinate 12,071 downwards.
ATACTTCTGGTGTTCGTAAAGAATGGTATAGGGATGATTTAGAGGAAGCTGCTACACGTGATCCTTATCCTAAATTGAAAGATCTATTGCGCAGTAAAGGAATAGGTGAAGCTGATTTAATTCTAATGGAAGCAGAGGTCAGAACATTGGTTGATACAGAATATGAAAAAGCACTTAATGCGGAGGATCCAGACCCTTCGAGTATCACTGATTTTATTTTTGCTCCAACTGAGATAACAGAAGAAAAAGGAGAACGTGAACCAGCAGGAAAGAAAAAAACAGTGATGGTTGATTCTGCCTTGTTCGCAGTGCGAGAGTTAATGCAAAAACATCCCGAATCTTTGCTCTATGGTCAAGATGTTGGAGGTAGATTAGGTGGTGTATTTAGAGAAGCAGCTACCTTAGCACAAACTTTTGGTGAAAATAGAGTGTTTAATACACCAATACAGGAAGCATTTATAATTGGATCAACGGTTGGAATGTCCGCAGTTGGTTTAAAACCTATTGTAGAAGTACAGTTTGCTGATTATATTTGGCCAGGATTGAATCAATTGTTTACCGAGGTGTCTCGTTCTTATTATTTATCAAATGGGAAATGGCCAGTAAGTTGTTTGATACGTGTGCCAATTGGAGCGTATGGTTCTGGTGGACCCTATCATTCATCTAGTGTGGAATCGGTTTTAACCAATATTCGCGGTATAAAAGTGGTTTATCCTTCAACGGGTGCTGACTTAAAAGGCCTTATTAAAGCCGCATTTTATGACCCGAATCCTGTGGTTATGTTGGAGCATAAAGGATTATATTGGTCGAAGGTTCCAGGGACTGAAGGAGCAATGTCCATTGAGCCTGATGAAGACTATATCATACCTTTAGGAAAAGGAAGAATTGTTCAAACTGCGAGTGAAGAGAATATCGCTCGAGGAAAAAGTTGTTGCATAATAACATATGGCAGAGGAGTTTACTGGTCACTCACAGCAGCTAAAAAATACCAAAATCAAGTGGAGATAATTGATTTGAGAACGTTGAATCCGTTGGATATGGAATTAATCAATTCAACTGTAAGAAAACACAATAAAGTTTTACTTGTAACGGAAGAGTCAATTGAAGCTACTTTCACATTAGGATTGGCAGGCCGTATACAACGCGATAATTTTCAGTATCTGGATGCTCCGATTTCGATTGTAGGTTCGGTAGATACTCCCGCAATACCTTTAAATTCTGCTTTGGAAGCTGCATTGTTAACTAATTCTGAAAAGGTGGCTGAAAAATTGATTGACCTTTTGAATTATTAAAATCAATTTTATTTCAATCATTTCTTTACATTTTTATTCGTTCGACCTAAGAATGATTAAATTTGCAAATTAAGAAATGGAAGAGACTAAAGTTATACAGCCCAGCAAATTTAAAACCTATCTGATTTTTACAAAATTCAGATTGTCATCCTTAGTAATTTTATCGGCAATTTCTGGTTATTTGTTTGCCGGAGGAGTCGAAATGACAGAATTAGCTTTACTTACATTCGGTGGAATTTTTGTTACTGGTGCATCCAATGGAGCGAATCAGATTTGGGAACAACACTTGGATAAATTAATGAATCGAACCAATCGGAGGCCTCTTCCACAAGGTTGGATGACAAATACAGAGGCGTATGCAGTTGTTGTTGTCAGTTTAGTAATCGGGACTACTCTGTTATTTATGATTAATTTATATTCAGCAGCTTTAGGTTTATTTGCTTTTATTTCCTATGTTTTCATTTATACCCCGATGAAGCAAAAAACTCCTTGGGCGGTATTAATTGGTGCCTTTCCGGGTGCTGTTCCACCTCTTTTAGGAGCTATTGCAGCCACCAATGATTTCGGACTACTTCCTGGGGTGTTGTTTTTTGTTCAATTTACGTGGCAGTTCCCACATTTTTGGGCAATCGCATGGATTTTACACGAAGATTACCAACGTGCAGGATTTTATTTGTTACCATCCAAAACAGGGAAAACAAAAAATTCAGCTTTTCAAATTATGCTTTATTCATTGGCGTTAATACCATTTAGTTTAATGCCCTGGTTGATGGGGTGGTGCGGCATGGTAACACTCGTTTTAGGTTCGTTTCTTGGAATTCTATTTTTCTTGTATGCATACAGATTGTTTCTTTCTTGTGAAGATAAAGATGCACGTAAACTTATGTTCGCTTCATTTGTTTATTTACCAGTAATTCAATTCATTTATGTTTTTGATAGAATTGAACCTATTTAACCAAAATAATAGTTGTTATGCGACCAGATTACAGTAAAGATTTAGATCCCAAAGTTCGGGTGAAAATGAAAAAAAATCTCGTTTATGTTGGGATTTTTAGTGTTATTATGCTTTTTGCAGGCTTCACTTCTGCCTACATCGTTTCAATGGGAGATTCTTTTTGGCTAAAATACCCCATGCCAACCTATTTCTGGATGAGTACAATCGTCATTTTCCTAAGTAGTATCTTACTTGAAATTGCCATTCGAAAAGCAAAAAGCAAAAGCAAAACCGGCTTGCGAATTTTTATATCGGCAACACTTATAGCGGGTTTAGCCTTTGTTTATTTTCAGTTTAAGGGATATGGTGCATTAACGGAAAACGGAATTCATGCTGCTAATAACCACATTATGGTTGTTGACGGTCGCTATGGTGATTACTATCAAGTGAAGTTTAATGGTGATATACTTGAAGTAGATGGCAACAATTATCTATATCGGGGGAAGGTAATGAGCCAGGTTGATTATAACTTGATGTCAGAATTTATGAAACAATTTGTTGGCGTTACACCTGCGAAACTAACTAAGGCAAAATCGAATTCTTCCTTTGAATTAATTTATATTGACAAATCTATTTCAGTTTTGAATAATAAATTGATTTTTCCTGATTCTACGGAATTAAAATATGTTGATCAATTGAGGTTGTCACAACTTGCTCAAAATATACTAGACAAACGAGTAGATTTTTTCGTGCGCGGGAAATTCGGGACAGACTTCCAATTATTTTACAAGGGAAAAGAATTGGAATATAAGAACCGAAACTTGTATTTTGAGGGTAAAAAATTATCAAAATATCTTCAGATTAAAGCTTTAGAGACTACAGATGCAGCATCATCCTATTTGTATATATTAACTTTCATTCATTTACTTCATATTTTGGTTACGTTGATTTATATGATTAAGATAACAATTTCCTCATTTTCAGGTAAATACGATAGCGGCGATGTGCTTAGTCTTAGACTGGGTGCAATTTTCTGGCATTTTTTAGGTATTCTTTGGGGGTATTTGTTGTTGTTTTTGCTTTTTATTCATTAAACTTGCAAATAAATTTCTATCTAATATGGCAGGTCATTCAGCACATGTAGATGCTTCTACGCTTTGGGGAGGGAAAGAATCTCCTTTTCAAACAAGTTATGGTAAATTAATGATGTGGTTTTTTCTTGTGTCCGATGCTCTGACATTTGGAGGCTTATTAATTGCCTATGGTTTCACAAGACACGATGCTCAAGAGGCATGGCCAATCGGGGAGGAAACGTTTAATTCTATGCCGTTTTTAGGCCATGGTTACCCGTTATTATATGTTGCCTTAATGACATTTATCCTCATCGTTTCTTCAGTAACAATGGTTCTGGGTGTTGAAGCTGGACATAGAATGGATAAAAAAGGAGTAGTGAAATGGATGATAGCCACAATTATAGGTGGATTTTTCTTCGTTGGCTCGCAAGCGTGGGAATGGTATCACTTTATTCATGGATCGGAATTTGGTAAAATTGAATTAGCAGACGGTTCGCAAGCAATTGTGAAAGGTCATTTTGGTGATTTACAAAACTTTACAGTTGTCACTCCGGGTCACCATCTTAAAAAAGGAGATGTAGTTACCGAAGACTTGTTGCATGAGTTTCAACATGCTGCGGAGATTGGTAACCTTAAAGACGGGATGATTAAATTGCATGATGGTTCGGTGGCAAAAGTTAACAAAAGTGCAGACGATCATATGAAGTTAATTATCAAGAAAAATGGTAAACAAAACAAAGTTGGCTCTCACATTGAAGGAAAAAAAGCTGAAGAAATGTACTATGCCTCCTTGTACAGCGGAGCTCCAAATAAAGTGATTTATGGAGCAAATCTTCAACAAAATGAATATGGACCTCAACAATATGGTCAATTCTTTTTCTTCATTACTGGTTTCCATGGCTTTCACGTGTTTTCAGGAGTAATGATAAATATTATAATAATGATAGGGGTTGTACTGGGAACATACCATAAAAGAGGTCATTATGAAATGGTTGAAAAAACAGGTCTTTATTGGCATTTCGTGGATTTAGTTTGGGTGTTTGTATTTACATTCTTCTACTTAGTATAAATTGATAAACGATTAATTAGAAATAACATGGAAAGAGACGACGTTATTGAATATTCTTTAAATACTCATCACAACGATGAACAAGGAAAAAAAATTCGTAAAAAAATCTGGTTTGTAACTGCATTACTAACTACAATTACCGCAGTTGAGGTTGCTTTAGGAGCTTTCATTAAACAAGGTTCTGATATTTGGCCAATGGTTAAATGGTCGTTTATTGTAATGACTCTTGTTAAGGCTGGTTACATTGTTTTGATCTTTATGCATTTGGGTGATGAGAAAAAGTCATTGCGTAATATCATTTTGATACCATACTTTTTGTTTGTTTTGTATTTGATTTTTATTTCACTTTGGGAAGCGCTTGCGATAAATGATGCACTTCAACAAAATGCATTTTAAGTAAGATGAAAAAAGAAGGTTCTGGGATTAAAATCAGGAGTATTCTTGCAACACTGTTAGTTTTTGGTCCAGCTTTATTACTTGTATTTATTGGAACAAGGGGTTGTGATCATAATTTTAAAGTTTTAGATGATTATGGGGCTGCTGTCCCTTATTCTTTTATAGACATTGAAGGAAAAAAAAGAAGTTATAAGGAATTCGAAAATACGATTGTACTTGTAACAACAATACAAGAGTCTTGTCCTGACACGTGTTCATTATCTTTTTGGCACCTTGATCAAATTATCTACCAACACATTCGCAAAAACAAATCAAAAAAACTAAAGCAAGTTCGATTGATTTCCTATGTTACAGATGGAAAAGGAAACAGTGTAAAAGACCTGAAATTTGCACATTCCATGCTGAAGGAACGAGTTGAGGGGTATGATTCCTCTTTATGGATTTTGGCAACAGGGGATGTAAAAAGTTTGTATAATTTTAAAAGTAATGGAAAATCTCTTTTGGAAAAAGGACCCAAGTATTTTGGTGGAGAGTATTTTCAAGAAATCATTTTGTTACTTGACAAGAAAAATCATTTAAGAATGGCGTTGAGTGGAAATCAAGAAGGAATGATACGTAGAATGAAAGAGCACTTAGCACTTTTACAAAAACAATACGATAAGTCAATAGTTGAACAAAACTAAATCATTGCTGTTTTCACAAGATGCGATTGATCTTTATTTCCATATTGTCTACTTTATTTTTGGCTTGCGACCAAGAAGTTAAAAAGGTGCGTGTCCTACCCATTCTCGGAGATTTCGATTTGGAATATAAAACAATAAATGGAAAAAAATCAATTGATACACTTTTTCATAAGATCCCAGATTTCAAGTATCTAAGTGAAGATTCAATTTACAAAACAAACCAAGACTTTAAAAATAAAGTTTGGATTGCCGAATTTTTCTTCGCTACATGTCCAACAATTTGTCCGGTAATGAATAGCCAATTGAAAAAGCTAAACAAAGAATTAGTGGTGTATTCGGAGCATTTACAATTTTTGTCTTTTACGATTAATCCAAAACATGATACCCCTTCTATTTTAATGAACTATCGACAAAATGCGGGAATTACAGCGAAAAATTGGACTTTTCTAACCGGGAATGAGGCAGAAACACATCGATTAGGGATAGAAAACTTTCTAACATTTGCGGGAAAAGACGATGAGGCAGATGGAGGATATGCTCATTCAGGGTCTTTCACCTTAGTTGATTTGGAAGGGCATGTTCGTGGGGTATATAGAGTTACTGACCTCACTGGAAAAGTAGATGCAGGGGAATATAATCGAATGAAAATTGAAATCCTTAAATTATTAAATGATGAGTACAATATTAAAAAATGAAGCGCAAATTGCGAAGTTTAGAAAGCTAATTGTAATAGTTTCGATTGTTATTCCAATAGCTGTTGCTGCTTTATTTGGAATTAAAGTGGAAGGTGTTGATTTATCATTTTTACCACCGTTCTACGCAGCTATTAATGGTGTTACAGCAGTTTTATTAGTTACGGCATTGGTTGCAATTAAAAGTAAAAATAGGAGATTACATCAACGATTGATGCAAGTATGCCTTGGTTTATCTTTGTTGTTTTTGCTTTGCTACGTGGCCTATCACATGACTTCAGATTCTACCCCATATGGAGGCTCAATGAAAGCGGTCTATTATACCATATTAATCTCACACATTGTTTTAAGTGTGGCTGTTATTCCATTAGTTTTGTTTACTTATCTTTTTGCGTGGGAAGGTAAATTTGATAAACACAAAAAATGGACTCGTTTTGCCTTTCCTATCTGGTTGTATGTTGCAATAACAGGTGTAGTGGTTTACTTTATGATTTCTCCATTTTACAAATAAAAGAACCGACCTTTTTCTTCATTTTGTTGGATTAGTATTGATTTTACTTGAGGTGTATTAAAAATAATTCATTTTATTTTCGATGAATTTGGGTTGGAATAATTTGTAACTTCATTCCTCATTTGTTTCCATGTCCGAACATCGTCAAGTTTTCACGCTTAAACAAGTTGTTTCCTCCATTCGGAAAACGATTGAAGAGCGCTATGCGCAGCTTTATTGGGTGAAAGCTGAAATTCATAAATTCAACCGATTCCCAAGTGGGCATGCTTTTCCAGAAATTGTTCAACGTGAGAATGATAAAATAGTCGCTCAAATATCGGGTATAATTTGGAAGCAAAATTTCGATCGGATAAACCAACAATTTATTCAAGTAGTAAAAGAACCATTAAAGGAAGGAAGTAATTTGTTGCTGCTAGTGAAAATAACATTCACCGAATTATATGGCTTGAGTTTGCAAATTGTTGATATTGACCCATCTTTTTCTTTGGGCGAAGTACAAAAACAACGCGAAGAAACACTTAAAAAACTTCAGGAAGAAGGGGTTTTAAATCAAAACCAATTACTTCCTTTTCCCATTTTACCCAAAAGAATCGCGATCATCTCAGCAGATTCCAGTAAAGGACTTTCAGATTTTATGGATGTTTTATCGAATAATGAAAAAGGTTATTCATTTTTCACTTTTTTGTTTAATGCCTATGTGCAAGGGGATCAGGCTGTTGATTCTATAATTCAAACACTTGATAAAATAAAAAAAGTAATTCATCATTTTGATTTAGTTGTTTTAGTTCGCGGTGGAGGCGCTGAGGTTGGAATGACATGCTATAACCATTTTGAATTATGCAAGGCTATAGCAACTTTTCCCTTACCGATATTAACAGGTATTGGTCATTCCACTAATTTGAATGTGGCTGAAATGATTGCTTTTCGAAATGCGATAACACCGAGTAAATTAGCCGAATTTATGGTGCAAACTTTTCGAGAATTTGACCAGGAAATAAAAGATAATCAAAAGCTAATTATCCAGAAATCAATAGATGTTCTTTTTAATTCAAATCAACTATTACAATCAACAATACTCATGTTTAAGCAGGGTGTGAAACATTGTATTGCATATTCAAGCCAAGAATTGAACGAAAAAAGCAATTGGATGCGTTATGCTGTTTCAACTGAATTATCTAAAAATCAAGTAGAAATTAAACAAATACAAATTAAATTAAACCATTTTTCTCAAGTCATAATAACTAGTCCTAAGTTACAAATAGATCAATGGAATGACAAGATCCAGGTGGGTTTGGCAGGTTTTATGCTCTCAACAAAACGGCGATTAGAAGAAACCGAAAAATATGTTCATTTATTAGATCCAATTCACGTGTTAAATCGAGGTTTTTCGATAACCTATAAAAATGGAGTAGTGGTAAAGGACAGTGAGCAATTAGCCATGGGTGATGAAATTGAAACGCAATTTGCCCTCGGGAAAGTACGTTCTAGAATTGCCAAGGAATCATAAAGGAACTTATTATAAATGATTAAGTCATAAGAAAAAAGTAATTTTGTACAAACAATCGACTTACATGGACTTTATAGAAGAAATGCGTTGGAGAGGGATGATTCATGATATGACTCCCGGAGTTGAAGAACATTTAAAAAAGGGCCTAGCTACAGCTTATATTGGATTTGACCCGACTGCGGATTCACTGCACATAGGAAGTTTGGTTCAAATAATGACCTTGGTTCATTTTCAGCGTGCGGGACATAAACCAATTGCTCTTGTTGGCGGTGCTACTGGAATGGTTGGAGATCCTTCCGGAAAATCCCAAGAAAGAAATTTATTGGATAAAGAATCGTTGCAAAAAAATATTGATGGCGTGAGGGCCCAATTAACTCAGTTCTTAGATTTTGAAACCGAGAAAAATCCTGCCCAATTACTGAATAACTTCGATTGGTTTGAAGGAATTTCTTTTTTAGAGTTTATTCGAGATATTGGAAAGCACATCACGGTCAACTATATGATGGCAAAAGATTCGGTGAAAAACAGATTAGAAACTGGAATGTCATTTACTGAATTCTCTTATCAACTCTTACAAGGTTATGATTTTTATTATTTGAATCAACACCTTAATTGTTCAATCCAACTAGGAGGTTCGGATCAATGGGGGAATATTGTAACCGGAACTGAATTAATTCGCAGAAAAAACGGAGGAGATGCTTTTGCTATTACAACACCGTTAATTAAAAAAGCGGATGGCACAAAATTCGGTAAAACGGAAGGAGGAAATGTTTGGCTTGATGCAACCAAAACATCCCCTTATAAATTTTATCAGTATTGGTTAAATGCAAGCGATGAAGATGCGGCAACTTATGTTCGTATTTTCACATTGAAAAATAAAGAGGAGATTGAGGAATTAGAAAGAGAACATCAAGAAGCTCCTCATGTAAGAGTGCTTCAAAAAGCTTTAGCAGAGGATATTACGAATCGAGTTCATGGTCAAGAAGCCTTGAATGGTGCCATTGCAGCAAGTAATATACTTTTTGGAAAATCCACATTTAGCGATTTACAACAATTAAGTGAAGAAGATTTCTTTGCTGTTTTTGAAGGAGTTCCAACATCTATGCTTCCTATTTCTGAATTTGAAAAGGGACTTAGTATTGTTGATGCTTTGGGAAATGGCACCGGTTTTTTAGCGTCAAATGGGGAAGCTCGACGCGAATTAAAAGCTAATGCAGTGAGCGTAAACAAAGAAAAAGTGGGCGAAGATTTTATCTTAAACATGGATCACCTTATCAATGGAAAGTATATTTTACTTGGAAAAGGAAAGAAAAATAATTACATAATTGTCGCAGAGTAATCATGGAAATTAATCATGCACAAAAACTCGTAGACGATTGGATTCAAACAGTTGGAGTGCGTTATTTCAATGAGCTAACTAATATGGCAATGCTTACTGAGGAAGTTGGGGAAGTTGCGCGAATCATTGCGCGTAGATATGGAGAGCAAAGTGAAAAAGAATCTGATAAAGGTAAAGACTTGGGAGATGAATTGGCGGATGTGCTTTTCGTCCTCATTTGTTTAGCTAATCAAACAGGGATTGATTTAGAAACAGCGTTGAAGAAAAATTTAGAAAAGAAAACTTCCCGAGATGCGAATCGCCATCAAACAAACAGTAAATTGAAATAAAACGATGTTAAATAAACCAGATGGATTTGCTCCAATTCGCTCTTTTCTGTTGAAATTTGGTGTTGTTGTTGTCTTGCTTTTAGTCTATCGATTGGTTTTATTTTTTTTTAACTTTAATTTGTTTCATGGAGTAACAGCCATGGATTTTTTAATCGGATCCTGGTTTGATATTATTACACTTAGCCTTTTTTTATTTCCAGTTGTAATTTTATACTTTCTTCCAACGCCGCAAAAATGGCAAAAATGGCAAAATCGCGTTAATTCAGTATTGTTTGTCTTTATTAGCTCAACCGTATTAGCATTCAATACGTGGGATATTGCCTATTATTCCTATACTTTCAAGAGAATTAGTTATGATTACTTGATTTTTATGCTAAACACTAAAGAAACAAACTCTTTGGCTGGTGTCTTTTTACTTGAATTTTGGTGGCTGTTTCTTTTATTTGGGGCTAGTGTTTTTGTACTAATTTGGAGTGAACGAAAGATTAAAAGTGCATCTTTATCAATAGCGAGTTGGAAATCCTGGGCTTTTTATCCATTAATAATCTTCTTATTTGTTATCATTGGACGTGGAGGGTTCCAATTAAAACCAATTGGTATTTTGGATGCAACGATTTATACAACGGTTGAAAAATCTCCTATTGTACTGAACTCTGCTTTTACAATGATAAAAACTATTGAATTTCGCGGGGTTGAACCAAAACATTATTTTTCAGAGGCGGAGGAACGAAAATATTTTAATCCAATTCGAGTTTCTTCCCCTCAAAATATATTGGGTGATTCAACGAATGTTGTTTTTCTATTATTGGAAAGTTTTGGTAGTGCTTATGTGGGCCCTGGAAATCCAGATAGTTATACTCCTTTCTCAGACTCCATTTTAAATCAATCCGTTTATTTTCCGAATGGTTATGCCAATGGAAGAACATCAATGGATGCGCTTCCAACAATCTTATCTTCCATTCCCGCGTGGATGGATGAACCCTTTATCCTTTCGTCGTATAGCAGTAATCAATTTTCGGGTCTCCCACAAATTCTAAATAAAAAAGGTTACGAAACAGCATTTTTTCATGGAGCAACTAATGGTTCGATGCGCTTTGATAGTTATTGTGCTGCAACGGGAATTGATCATTATTTTGGCCGAAAAGAATACAATAATGAAAAACATTTTGATGGAAATTGGGGCATTTGGGATCATCACATGCTCAATTGGTCAATTGATAAAATGAATGAATTTAAAAAGCCATTTTTTTCAATGATTTTCACCTTGTCTTCTCATCATCCTTTTTCCATTCCAACAGAATTTCAATCGAAAGTGAAAATGGGTCCTGAACCAATCTGTGGAACACTCAGTTATGTTGATTTTGCATTGAAAGCATTCTTTGATAAAGCCAAAAAACAGTCTTGGTACAAGAACACACTTTTTGTAATTTGTGCAGATCATACAGGGCCAACCAATAGGCCGGAAAAAGCTACCTTAGATTTGCGTTATCGTATTCCAATTGCCTTTTTTGACCCTTCTGGAAAGTTGAAGCCGCAGAAACCAACTTGTTCTATTCAGCAAATTGATATTTATCCAACAATTTTGGATTTACTCAACATTCAATCGAAGTATTACGCGATTGGAAGCTCTTATTTTTCTAAACAACCGAAGGTAATCGCAGCCTTTACGCAACAAAATTTAATTTCTTTTGGCACTCCAGGACAACCAGAAGTGTGGAATGAATCAAAAGTGTATTCAAAACAAAACCCAAAATACAAGGAAATACAACATTTAAAAGCAGCTTATCAACGCTATTGCAGGGATTTATTGACGAATAAAATGCGCCCTTAGATTTTTAATTTCCACATTGGAAGATTATTTTTGAGCAAATCTATACATGAATAAAGCAACTAAGGCAAAAATCATGTTAGGTATCCAAACGGCGATGAAGGCCGGAAAACCGATTTTAATAGTTGCAACAGTTGCAACCTTCATTACAAATATATACACAAACACAATGCCCAATCCGAGGGCAATATTAATTCCGATTCCACCTCGTTTTTTTTGAGAAGATACAGCAACACCAATAATTGTGAGGATATAAGCTGCAAAAGGATAAGAGGAACGTTGGTGTAGTTCTATTTCAAAATAAGGGATATTAGCCGATCCTTTTTTCCTTTCTCTATCGATGTGTTTCGTTAATTGGGCATAAGTCATGGCTTCAGCTATATTATCTCTTTGGGCCATATCATCAATTGTGAATTGA
>CAMAQX010000043.1 GCA_945860455.1 Lishizhenia tianjinensis | reverse complement strand
CAATTATTCAAACCCTAAACCCTGTAGCTTCGAATAATTTCGAAATGAAGTTAAGTCCTGGAACTTACAGCTACACCATTCAAATATCAGGTAGTAAAGATATTTTTGAGGCAAAGATTGATATACCCAACGATCAACAAAAAATTATTCAGACTGTTGAGTATTCTCTAAATGATCTAAACACAGAAATAGTGGCAATTACCAATATCATTGAGAATGTCAGCAGTGAAGTAGTTTTAGCTCTCAACAAAACTAAAGAGGGAAAATCGAACATCCAATCAAGTAAACTTCTTGATGAGCAAAATGAAAAGGAGGTCCTCGAGAAACTAGGAATGGAAAGTTTTAGTAAAATTGAAGTTATTGATGCGATTTCGGATAAAATAATAGAACTAGAATTAGCTCAAAAAGAAAATTTAGATTTAATAAATAAGTTAAATGCTGCGATTGTCCACAACAAGACCTATTATCAGCAGCTGCAACATGAAATTGACTCCATTAACCCAAGCTTAAGCGATTTCACAAACATTGAAAAATTAGAAAAACTGAAGTATATCGAAAATATTTCCGCCGAACAAGCTGAGGTAGCGAAGCAAACTATTTGGCTTCAACAATTAAATGATTCCATCCGAAATACTCAAAAATTGAATGAAACTAACTACAGGTTGGTACAAAAGTTAGGTGAGGAAATTATAGACCTAACACAACAAGAAAATCAAATTGAAGCATATCAAAAAATCATTCAAAATCACCAACAATATTTGGCACTTAATGCAGAAACTGCCTTCGAAACGATCTATAATGACTTACTGAACATTGAATTGGAATTATCGAGAATTGATAAAAAAGTCATTGTATTAATGAATGAAAAAACTAAATTTCAAGATGAACTTACAGAAACAGAAATTAAACTCAGGAATGCAACAAATAAGGAAAGGACAGAATTGGAAAAATCAAAAATGAATTTTGAACAAAAACTCGCTTCAAATGAAAAACAAATTACTCGATTAAAATTAGATAAAAGTGAATTGATTATTTTAAAAACAGATAAAGAATTAAAAAGAAACATCCTTGCTGCGGTAATTAAGGAGGATTATGAAGAACCAACAAACTATGAGGATGCCGTTAAGAACTATTTTGATTCAAAATTGAATCAAGATTCAAAATCAGAGGAAATCGCCCAAAAAATAAAGCAAATTGAGGAAAATTTAACGCCCGAAGAAATTGCTTACAGCAAAGCATCTAAATTGTATGCAACAAAGATAGAATCATTATACAATTCAGATAATGATCAAACACAAAAGATTGCTATAGAACAAGAATATTCAAACACTTTAAAGCAACTTATTGAAAAAGGGGAAGATTCAGCTTCATTTATTAGTTTTTTAAATGAAAAACTTCAAGAAAGTACTTCCAAATTACAGGCAATGAAGTTGGATGAAAAACAGCAAGAAGATAACAATCAAATTGCTAAATCTAATGGCAAACAAGCCGATCCGGGTGAAGTGATTGAAAAAGAGAGCATTTCTGAAAATCAAATTGCAAAATCTGATGGTAAACAAGCCAATCCAACTGAGGTGATTGAAAAAGAGAGCGTTACTGAAAATCAAATTGTAAAATCTGTTCTTTCCGAAAAACTACCTCAAAATCTTGAGAGCTTGGTAGGCCAAGATGTTAATGACTTATCAAAAAACTTAAAGGAAATCGAAACTCAAAAATCAGTAATTTACACTGAATTACAAACAAATAACCCAACCATATCATTCTTCTCAATAGAAAAATTGAGATATAATTTAGAGATATTACAGGATCGAAATTCAATAATTACTCAATTACTAGAGGAAGAAAAAGTAAAAGTAGATCAATCGAAAAACAAAAAGGAAAAATCTATTTTAAATACCAAAATAACCGAACTTGAGATAGAATTAACTGAAAACACCAATCTTATCAATCAAATCAAACAGGAAATAGAGAAAGAGGGTGAAATACAAATTACCCTTGAGAAAAAATCTACCATAAATTATTTAGAAGAAAAAAAACAACTTGAAATCACTGCAAGTCAATCGTACAAGAACTTTGTGATTGCTTTAGTTGATTTTGAAAAAACGGAAACGAAGTTTGAAAAAACAAAGGATACAATTAATCAAATTAAAGCAGCGATTGACCGAGAGATCAACAATATTGTTACCAACCCAAACAATGTAACTCACAAAAAGAATGTTGAGTTATTGACAATTGCGCTTCAAAAACAACTGAAGGAAAAGAAGAATTTAACGTCAGGAATGTTGGAACAAAAAAATGAAATTCTCAATATTGAATCCGGCAACAAAGAAATCATTAATGAAATGCGTTTTCTTGTGGTCAATAAAACGGAACCGTTGGTTAAAACAATTTCTACACCGAAAAATGAAAACATTCCATTAACAGGATTTGACATCAATCAAAAAAAGGAGTCTAATTATAATTCAAGTAACCCGATTCCTTTAAATGTCAAAGCGCCCAAAGGTTTGGTATATCGCGTTCAAGTAGGAGCATTTCGAAAACCAATTCCACAAAATCTATATTCCTCTTTCAATCCTGTATCTGGTGAGTTATCACCCAATGGGCTAACACTTTATATGGCTGGATATTTTAATAATGCGAAAAATGCCGTAACTGCTCGTAAACAAATACAACAATTGGGCTACAGCGATGCATTTGTTGTGGCATATTGCGATGGGGAAAAAATTACACTCGGTGAAGCACGTATTTTAGAAAGTAAAGGAGAATGCATACCTCTCAACTCCACTAATTTTATTTTAGAAATAGCAAGCAATACAAAAGAAGCATTAAAAGAGCAAAAATCAATAGAAACAAAGCCTTCGAACCAGAACACAACGTCCAATGAGCCTCTTTTACAAGCATCACAGAAATTATTTTATACAGTTCAAATCGCAGTATATAACCAATTAATCAATGAAAAAGTCAAATTCCCCGCCTTAAATGAAATTGCAACAACTAAAATCTCTACGGGTCAAATTCGCTATTCAACCGGTAGATTCTCAGATTTAAATTCCGCGAAGGAAAGAAAGGATAAAGCAATTCAATCCGGAATAAAAGACGCATTTATTGTGGCCTATTTTAAAGGTGATCGCATCACAATTGCCGCGGCAAAAGATTTACTTTCACAATATGGAGATTCTATTTTATTCTCCAATCCAACCCAGGAAGTTTTCCATTCAGAAGAACTAGCCTATCAAAGTTCTGATAAAAAATACTTCGCCCAAGATGAAGTAAAAGCAACACCCATTTACCATAGATATCAATCAAACGATGAATTTGAGAGATTTCCCATTGAGAAATTAGCCTACTTTAATCAATATGGATTATTTCAATATAATCCTGACTCCAAAAAAATTGAGTCTTTGTCATTTAAAATTGAAAACGATTTAGAAAGCTCATTAAAACTAAGTGGTTATCTATCTTCATTAACTTATAATCCGACATATTTTTCAACCGATATAAATGAGTCTATTTCTGGAGATTTAGCTGATTTCATATTACGATCGCACTCAATACAACGCATAAATTCAAAGGAAAATCTTCAAATTGAATTCGAAAAATCACTAATTTTAAAAGAAAATTATACGAACTTGCTAAAAGATACGTTTCAACTAAATATCAAACCACATGAATAACACAAACATTCAAGAGCAAAATGAAGTAGCTAATTTAGAAGCTTTAATTGACGAAAACGGATTGGTGCTATACAATGACGACATTAATACGTTTGATCATGTCATCAACTCACTTGTTAAAATATGTAAACATGAGCCTTTACAAGCTGAACAATGCGCTTGGGTGGTTCATTTAAATGGAAAGTGCAAAGTAAAAAATGGCAATTATGAAGAATTGGAACCGTTGTGTGTTGCACTGTTAGATCGCGGAATATCTGCAAGTATCGAATAATATAATGAAATTAACATTTAACTCACCATTTACACTTATTTATACCCTGCTTTCTGTTGCAGTTTTTTTTATTTTCATGGCAAATGGTTGGTATACAGAATTTTTCACCTTAAACGGAACTGTTCAACCAGAGAGAATTGAATGGTATGCTGGAATAATTGGTTATGCCTTTGGTCACGTGAATTTTGCGCATTTATTGGGTAATTTCACAATTCTTCTTTTAATAGGTCCACTAGTTGAGCATCATTATGGCACGAAAAAACTCATTTTAATTTCATTAATTACTATTATTGTTACCGCGATAATACATATTCTTTTTTGGGATCATCGTTTGTTGGGCGCGAGTGGAGTTGTTTTTATGTTAATTATTCTTAGTTCCTTAATACCCTCAAAAGGAAAAGAAATTCCTTTCACATTTATACTAATTGTACTCTTGTTTTTGGGTCAGGAAATTTATGAATCGTTTAAACCAAGTAATGTTTCTCGTTTTGCACATATAACAGGTGGATTATTAGGAGCTGTGTATGGTTTTTATTTAAATGCTAAAAAATAACAAATTCCTTGTGCATGAAGAGGAATAAATTGCATTCACGTATATTTTAACTACTATTGTAGAAGCTATGAAGTCATTAAAGTTTGGTCTTTACATTTTTATCGGAATATCATCGCAATGGTTATTCGGGCAAGCCACATCTGGCGATTCTTCTCGAATGATTCAACTTTCGGGTGTAGTAATTTCGGAGGAAACTTTAGAGGAATTGCCTTATGTTACAGTTTTTAATAAAACGCTTAGAAAAGGGGTGATTTCAGATTATTATGGCTATTTTTCGCTCGTTGCATTTCCTGGTGATACGATAGTTTTTGCTAATCATGGGTTTAAAAAATCAAGCTTTATTACACCTGACACGCTGAAACAGAATCGTTACTCACTCATACATATGATTCCTGCAGATACATTACAGTTGAAGGAAGTAACAATTTATCCATGGCCTTCCCGTGAAGAATTTGCTAATGCATTCACTAATATGCGGCCTTATGATGATGCGATTCGCAAAGCACAGCAGGAGTTGTCGGGTGAAAGTTTAGCATTTGCTGCAGCGAGAATACAGACAGACCCATCTTTAGCATATGGAAATAGTCTTAATCAACGATATTCTCAATTATACAGTAGCAATCAGCTTCCTGTTAATAATTTATTGAACCCTTACGCGTGGTCAAAATTTTTAAAGGATTGGAAATCAGGAAAATTAGACCGTCAATAAGTCCATGTTGAATAATCCATGAATGCTAATGGAATTTTATTGATTTTAGCTATTTTTCTATTTGGAATCGATCCATTTTTTAGTCAATTAGGCGAGAAAAAAGAAAAATTCCCCATTTTATTTGGTCTACAGGCTAGAATATTACAACCATCAGAATTTCTTGGTCCTAGTACATCAACACTTTTGGATGGAGGCTTTTCATCGTCTTTAAATCAAAAAACTGGCTTTAGTTATGGTGCTTTGATTCGCGCTGACTATACCAAGAGCATTTCACTTGAAGTAGGTTTAAATTACATTCAGCGGCAATTTAATGCGCAAATGAACTATACTGATTCCGTTACATCTATATCAGATTCTAATAAATTAACATTTATAAATTATGAAATCCCACTCACAGGAATTGTCAAAATTCAGATGGGACAAAAACTGTTTGCAACTGCTGGACTAGGCCCGTCATTTTCGTATAAACCGACAAATGTTGCCCTGATAGACCAACCAGGAGGGCCGCATACGTTTTATCATTCTGGAACGGTTAAAAAATTTGGTATTGACTTGAATGCGCAGATTGGTTTTGAATTCAGGACACGGAAATCAGGGATTTACTACATTGGCGGCGCTGTTAAAGTTCCAACCAGTTATCTATTTAACTGGGGAGGGAAATACTCCAAACAAAACTCATCCCAATATTTCATTGATTTCACCAAAGTCAATGGTGCATTTTTAACGGTCGATTTGCGCTATTACCTCCCAAAAATTAAAAATTCCGGGCTACAATTTATTAAGGGACCCATCGAGTAAATCACTGATTACTAGAAAATCAAGCTAATTGCAAGGTGCGGATTATTTAGAATAGCCCAATATTTTCAGGTAATCAGCAGCCGTTTGTTCTTCACTAAACATTTCGGTTGTGATTTTACCATCATCATCCCTTCGAATAAGAATATGCTTTGGCTCTGGAATCAAGCAATGTTTTAAACCACCAAAACCACCAATTGTTTCCTGATAGGCACCTGTATTGAAAAATCCAATAAAGAGCACTTTATTTTTATCAAATTTAGGGAGATATATGGCATTGGAATGTTGTTCAGAATTATAATAATCATCACTATCACAAGTCAAACCACCCAATAATACACGCTCATAATCATCATTCCATCGATTAATCGGCAACATAATAAAACGTTGATTAATAGCCCATGTATCCGGTAAATTTGTCATGAAGGATGAATCAATCATATTCCATTTCTCCCGGTCATTTTGATGCTTTTGATGTAAAATACTAAAAATTGCCCCACCACTTTCTCCAACTGTAAACGATCCAAACTCAGTAAAAATATGAGGCTCAGGAATATCATTATCCGTGCAGACACGTTTCACTTGAGTTAGAATTTCTCGAACCATGTATGCATAATCAAAATCAAAAGCCAATGATTTTTTGATAGGAAACCCACCACCAATGTTTAACGAATCTAATTCAGGACACATTTTTTTCAAATCACTATAAACGCGTAAACATTTGGTTAACTCATTCCAATAATAGGCAGTATCATTGATTCCGGTATTTATGAAAAAATGTAGCATTTTCACTTTAACACGTGGGTTTTCTTTTAAAAACGCCTTGTAATAGGGGACAATTTCGCGGTATCGAATCCCCAATCTGGAAGTGTAAAACTCGAATTTAGGCTCTTCTTCAGACGCGATTCGAACCCCAATTTTAACTTCTTTATCTGTTTTTGCTAATATCCGTTCTAATTCATCGGTATTATCCACAACAGGAATAACTTTGAGATTTCCAGCATTCATTAAATCGATCATATTATCAATATAAGATTCGGGCTTATAACCATTGCATATCACATATTGTCCATCTGCTATTTTTCCTTGATCGTAAAGTGTTTTAATTATATCTATATCAAAAGCCGAGGATGTTTCTAAATGAACATCATTTTTAAGAACCTCATCCAGAACGAAGGAAAAATGGTTACTCTTTGTACAATAGGAATAATAGTAATTACCCGCATAACCTAGATTATGAATCGCCTCCCTAAACCAACCTTTCGCACGTTGCACATTATTTGAAACTTGAGGTAAGTAATTGAATTTCAAAGGTGTTCCATATTCATTTATCAACCGCATTAAATCGATCCCATGGAAAAATAATCGATCTTCACGTAGGTTAAATTCATTTTGTGGAAAATCAAATGTTTGTTCAATTAAATCAATGTATTTTGTTCTCATGTTCTTATTTATTGCCTAAAATTTGGTTCAAACTATCAGTTTCTCGAGCTATCCATGCGCGCGAACTGTTTTCTACGATTGGACGTTGGATTAGTTTCGGATTTTCTATTAAGATTTTGATCCATTCTTCATTTGTGCAGATTTTCCAAGCGAATTTCTCCTTGAAATGAACCTCATTTATACGAATAATCTCTTGAGGCTTCAACCCTAACTTCTTTAAGAGTAATCCCAATGATTGCTCAGTAAAAGGATTGGTTAAATATTCTACTACGGTAAATTCTGTTGTATACTTTTTTATTTGCTCCAAAGCAAGTCTACTTTTTGAACAGCGCGGATTGTGGTAAATCGTTATCATCTCACAAAATTACTAGAATTAAATCAATGAAAATACTTCCTATTGAAAATGATTCAATTGTGAAACTACTCCCTTCTATGTACATTTGCACCAATGAAAACCAAAACACTCAAAAAAAACAAAGTCAATGTCGTTACTTTAGGTTGTTCGAAAAATGTATTTGACTCTGAAATACTCATGGCTCAACTAAAAGCCAATCAATTTGAAGTTGAACATGAATCTAGCCAAGACGATTCAGAAATTGTTATTATCAATACCTGTGGATTTATTGAAAGCGCTAAACAAGAATCCATCGATACTATTATTAGATTTGCTGAGGCTAAAGCGGACGGTCTCGTTTCAAAAGTATATGTTACAGGCTGTTTATCAGAGAGATACAAAGGTGATCTAGAAAAAGAAATTCCAGAAGTAGATGCGTTTTTTGGCACGCGTGATTTACCGCGACTATTAAAAACACTCAAGGCAGATTACAAGCATGAATTGGTTGGAGAGCGAATTTTGACAACACCGAATCATTATACCTATCTTAAAATAGCTGAAGGCTGCGATAGACCTTGTTCTTTTTGTGCAATTCCGCTAATGCGCGGAAAGCACTCCTCTACCCCTATTGAGGAGCTCGTTAGAAACACGAAAACCCTAGTAGCAGGAGGAGTGAAAGAGATTATGTTAATTGCTCAAGACCTCACGTATTACGGATTAGATTTATATAAAAAAAGAGCGCTTTCCGACTTACTAAAACAGCTTTCGGACATTCAAGGATTAGATTGGATTAGACTCCATTATGCTTTTCCTGCTGGGTTCCCGATGGATGTATTGGATGTGATGAATGAACGATCCAATATTTGCAACTACTTGGATATGCCTCTGCAACATGGATCTACAAAGATTTTACAAGCTATGAGACGCGGGACAACCCGAGAAAAAACCGAAGAACTTGTTCAAGCAATTCGAGAAAAAGTTCCGGGAATTGCTCTTCGTACGACATTGATTTCTGGCTATCCGGGTGAAAATGAAGCTGATTTTCAAGAAATGTACGATTGGGTAGAACGTTCACGTTTTGATCGATTAGGAATATTTACCTATTCTCATGAGGATAATACGCATGCTTTTCAATTTACTGATGATGTGCCTCAAAAAATCAAACAAGAGCGAGCGGATATCATTATGGAATTGCAATCTGGCATTAGCTATGAATTAAATCAACTAAAAGTGGGTCAAACCTTCAAAACACTTATAGATCGGGCTGAAGGGAATTATTTCATAGGAAGAACCGAATTTGATTCTCCTGAAGTGGACAATGAAGTATTGCTCAATAAATCGAAAGATTATGTTCGAATTGGAGATTTCGTTGATGTAAAAATTGACTCCGCGGATCACTTTGATTTGTTTGGTTCAGTTATCGGATAAACAAACTATTTGATTTATTAATTGTTTCGTTTAAAAATATTCTATGCAAATAGGTGACACTTGCCCCTCATTTGAATTATGCAACCAATCGGGTGAATTGATTAAATCTTCAACATTTTTAGGGAAGCAGAAAGTTGTAATTTTCTTTTATCCTAAAGATGAAACACCGGGATGTACGAAAGAAGCCTGCACGTTTCGAGATCGATATGAAGATTTTTTAGAATTAGGATGTCAAGTTATTGGTATTTCATCAGATTCAGTAGAATCTCATGCACAATTTGCAAATCGTTTTGGATTTAAATTTACTTTATTGGCTGATCCTGAAAAAACGGTTCGAAAGGCCTTTCAAGTTCCTGGAAACCTTTTCGGTTTATTGCCCGGAAGAGTTACATATATCATTGATTCAATGGGAGTTATTCGTGGAATTTTCAATTCTCAGCTCAATCCAGCGGGTCATGTTCAAGAAGCCCTAAAAATAGTTGGCCAAATTTAAACAAGCCAATTTTTCTTAGAAAGTTTTACTTTTCGGTGAAAAAACTTATTTTCGTAAGAAACTGAGTTTAATGAAGAGTAAAATGTTGGCGGCCAATTGGAAAATGAATTTGAATTTGCAAGAGGCATCTGAATTATTTGCCGGTTTTTTGGAAACACTTCCCACACAAGAATCGAATCGATATGTACTATTTGCTCCTTTTGTGTTTTTACCTCACTTGAGCTTATACAATTCCTTCATTGAACTAGGTGCCCAAAACTTTTATCCTGCTGAAAAAGGTGCATATACAGGTGAAATTAGTATTTCTCAACTCAAAGAATTACACGTTGAAGCAGTGCTTATTGGTCACAGTGAACGAAGAATTTATTTTTCAGAGTCCAATGAATTTATCAAGCAAAAGGTAGATTGTGCCTTAGCACATGAAATAAAAGTAGTTTTTTGTTGTGGTGAATCACTTGAAATTCGCGATTCTAATGAACATCTGCACTTTATAAATGAACAATTAAAAGCCTCATTATTTCACGTTTCTAAAGAAAACATACTCAATTGTTCCATTGCGTACGAACCAATTTGGGCAATTGGAACAGGAAGAACCGCAAGCTGTGAACAAATAGAAGAAATGCACAGTTCAATTAGAAGTTCGATTGCCAATCAATACGATCAAACAACTGCTCAATCAGTGGCTATTTTATATGGCGGAAGTTGCAATAGTAAGAATGCTGAGGATATTTTCTCATGTCCAAATGTTGATGGTGGACTTATCGGTGGTGCATCTTTAACAACAGAAGAATTTTCGTTGATCGCTAATCAACTGAACTAAAATACTTTTATACCTTTGAAAAAATCAGTTATCATGATGTATTTATCTGCGAACGAAATCAATAAACGAAAATTAAATGGGGAATCCATAAACATAATTGATATTCGTGAACCTTATGAAGTGGAGTTGGCGTCAATCGGATGTAGAGAAATTCCCATGAGCGAAATTGAAAATCATTTGGAAGAATTGTGCGCAACACCAAACCTTGTTTTAATGTGTCGATCAGGAAAGAGAGCAGAATCAGTAGCTAACTGGCTAGAATCTGAACATGGAATCGAAGAAATAATTATAATGGAGGGTGGAATTTGCAAATGGAAAGAACAAGTTAATCCAACTCTTATCCTAGAAGATTAATTTTTCAATACAAAGCGTTTATTTTTCTCAAAATCCTTTAATCTGGAATTCGTAACTTTTTGAATATACGGATGATTTGGGTTGCAAGTTTTAAAATTCTGGTGATATTTTTCTGCGACATAAAATTTTTCAAATCCTGAGATTTCAGTAGTAATCACAGGAAAAGCAGCGTTTTTTAATAAGGAATCAATTACCGCAGAAGCAATCTTTTTTTCAGATGTTGATTGATAAAAGATGGCTGACCTATATTGCGTTCCAAAATCAGGTCCTTGTTGGTTTAATGTGGTTGGGTCGTGTGACTGAAAAAAAACTTGAACCAATTCGTAATAACTCACTTTAGTTGAATCATAGTAAATTTTTACGGTCTCAGCATGACCTGTTTTTCCACCGCAAACAGCTTCATAGGTTGGATTTGTGATTTTGCCTCCAGTATAACCAGACTCTGCCTCCACTACCCCATTTACGGACTCATAAACGGCTTCAACACACCAAAAACAACCACTTGCAAAATAGGCTGTTTGATAATTAGATAAATCTATCTTTTTGGTTTTATCTGTTAATGGAGTTTCTTGTTGGGCGCATGAAGTAAAACTTACAAGCATCAAAAGAACATAAAGGAAGTTTTTCATATGAACAATTTTTATTGAAACAGATGTAAATGTAATTGGTTTAAAATAAATTAACTGTAAATATAAATTTAAAAAATTGTTAATTATCGAAAGCTGATGCGAGGAAATCAACGAAACACTTAGTTTGCTCATTTACAAACTTTTAAACAAAACTATTTATTATTTTTATTAAGTGAAATTGTATAAGGCTTGATAAACCTTTGTGGCAAGACGGATAACTAAACAAACTACAGCCATGTTTATTTCTATGACTATTTTTAGTGTCTTATTAGTTGGACTATTAGGATACGGAGTGTTTTCGAATTACAAGAGGAATCACTAACGGTTCATTATACTGGGATTGAGACGTTCTTAAGCATGATTTCAACCAATTTGGGTAGATCAACTTGACTACTCCAACCCCAGTCTTTTTTTGCTACCGAGTCATCTATTGAATCAGGCCAAGAATCTGCAATTGTTTGACGGTAATCAGGGGAATAGCTAATCTTAAAATTCGGTATTACTTTTTGAATTTCCTGTGTCAACTCCTTGGGAGTAAAACCACAACCTGCAATGTTGTACGCTGTTCTAATTTTTACTTTTTCCTGGTCAACATCCATAAGCTCAATCGTAGCGCGTATCGCATCATCCATAAACATCATTGGCAAAGATGTATTCTCTGAAAGAAAGCAATTAAATTCTTTTCCTTCCTTGGCTTTATAAAAAATGTCAACTGCATAATCGGTTGTTCCACCCCCAGGCAATGATTTATAGGAAATCAATCCGGGATAACGAATACTTCTTACATCTACGCCGTATTTTGAATGATAATATGCACACCAATTTTCTCCTGCCAATTTAGAAATACCATACACCGTTGAGGGTTCCATGATGGTTTGCTGAGGGGTAAATACTTTTGGAGTCGTTAGACCAAAAACAGCAATGGAGCTCGGCCAAAATATGCGTTTTAGATGTCCTTCTTTTGCTAAATCTAAAATAGTAAATAAGCCTTCCATATTCAATTGCCATGCAAATGCAGGATTTTTCTCAGCCGTTGCGGACAATAAAGCTGCCAGAAGATAAACTTGATCAATTTTTTCATCGATTATAAATTCTCTAACCGCATCCCGATCAAGAATATCCATTTCTTTATAGGGCCCATTGGCAATTATATCTGGACAATTCTCGCGAACATCAGCCGCAATAACTGATTGATTACCAATTTTTTCACGAAGAGCAAGAACTAATTCAGTTCCAATTTGCCCACAAGCACCGACAATTAAGATTTTTGACATAAATAAACGAATGAAAAAACAAATATAATCTTTCCAAAAAGAAGTGCGTTCAATCAGCGAATTTTTACTTAACGGCCATCCATTTTGCGACGTATTTGCCTATGATATCAAATTCAAGATTTACTTGGTCACCCACGTTTAAAGAATGAAAATTAGTGAACTCATAAGTAAATGGAATGATGCAAACTGAAAACGAATTTTGAGTTGAATCTACCACCGTTAAACTTGTTCCGTTTACTGCTATTGATCCTTTTTCAACTGTTAAATCGGATGAGTCATATGTGAACCGAAATTTCCAACTTCCATTTTGATCTTCAATTTCAGTGCATATTCCAATTGTATCCACATGACCTTGAACAATGTGACCATCCAGCCGACCATTAAACGGTAAACATCTTTCCAAATTGATTTTAGAACCAATTTCCCATGAATTCAAATTCGTTTTATCCAATGTTTCTTGAATTGCTGTTACGTGATATTCATTTTCTTGAATAGCAACAACCGTTAGACAACATCCATTGTGTGCCACACTTTGATCTATTTTCAACTCATGAGTAAAACTACTTTCAATCGTAAAATGGACATTTCCTCCCTCTTTTACTTTGTTCTTAAGTTCTCCCAATCGTTCAATTATTCCAGTAAACATGTCTTATTTTATTAAAATTCCCATTCCTTTTGCGTGATGAAAACAGTTCCTTTAAACAACCCAACCA
>CAMAQX010000042.1 GCA_945860455.1 Lishizhenia tianjinensis | reverse complement strand
AAATGACTTTGACAAAGATGTTTCTGAATGGTGCATTCAGAAACATCTTTGTCAAAGTCATTTCGTGAATATGGAACATTTGATTCATTTTTATTGAAATTTGGGTAGAAATGAATGGTGCTTTCTGCTCCTGTGGAACAATTAGCATCGGGAACAGGAACAGGTAAAACTTGAACAGCAGGACGACCTTGATGGTCGTAGATTGTTTCTCCTACAATCGTGTTGTTGTTGGAATTTATTTTTGTAACAGTTTGACGGTTGCGCAAACTTCCATCAAAATAACTGATTACCTCTTTTTTCTTTCCTTCTTCCGCATAAGTAGCTGCATATTGCCAGTTTATTGAATTTTCATGTGCAATCGATTCATTGATATGAATTTTATTGGAATTGCTAACAGCTCCCACATTGCCAGTTTCAGACAGATTCCAAACATTAAATAATTCGTTGTTTAAATTACCACCGGCATATCCCATGCCTCTTACTCTGTAAATAATCCATCCCTTGTTGAATAGTAGATTTAATGCATAGGAGGTTGAGGTGGTTGTTATTCTCGTTGAATTTAGTTTAAAGTTGTAGGCTACACTGTTTGAATCAATTGTAGCGTAATTTGGGTCATTAGGATGATTTGGATCAAAGCCGTAATCGTTGATATGCATCCATTCAACCTGATATTCAACAGCGCCGGGAATGGCTGACCAGTTCAATGATACCTCATCATTTTGTCCATTGCAATCGTTATCTGTAAAGAGGGGAGAAAGCATATTGATTCCGTTGTTCAAGGAAGTGAAGTTTGTATATCGATCTACCCAAATTTCACCTTTGGCATATAAATAAGCAGGAAGGGTTGTAGTAGATGCACCATTCACGTAAATGCTATCAATTCTAATTTGCATTTTATATGCATCTTTAAATTGAATGCGCTGTAGTTGCTGATAATTTGTATCTAATGTTGGTCTGTATCTAACCGAAAGATAAACGATTGAATCTGCCTGTGGAATCATGTTTACATTCCATCTTTTTACATTGAATTTGACTTTAACGTCAGCATTGGAGCCAGCATATTGCTTGTAATTTAAATCAACGCCCAATGTTATTCTGTTTTGTACGAAATAATCCCAATCATTTGCTCCGGGAGTTGTCGCATTGACCGTTACTTGTGCATTACTATTTCCTATTACGACGGGTGCTCCTTGGTAATTCGTAGCAATTGTTGCTGTTGTAGGAATAACTCCGGCAAAGCTTATCATGCTGCAAAGCACTATAACCGATACTAATAATGACTTGTGGTATGAATGTTTCATTCTGTTCATTTTCATTACATTTATTTTTTTCAATGATTTATACATAGCTTTTTGACTAGCAAATTCTACCAAATTCAAAAAGGTATTTTTCATTATCTGTTTACTTATTTCTGATCTTTATTTTTTCTTGAATCCATCAGCTCAAATGATTCGTATTCGGGCTTTAATGCTGTGAAAGTGACATCTGTAAAAAAGTTTAAAGGAGTAATTATCCCATTTGAAGAGACTTCTTTTCCTGATTTGATATTGGAGATATATACATCCAATCTGGGATAAATGAGTTTTTGTTCATCCGCATCCGTATCTTGGATTGGACGACCAGCAATTAAGGAGTATTTTGTGATATCTCCTTTTTGATTTACCCATAATGTCATAGTACTAAAAAGGGCAAGCGTATCGAATTTTACCTTGTAAATTGTTTCTTTGCTTGTTGTGTTTTTCTGGACTTTTGCTCCGGTATTATAAAAATCAGAGAAATTCCTCGAAAGGTTGAATTGGGTTAATTCAGGATTAGCCTTTTCAAGAACCATTATTTGTTCTGTTGTGTCAATTCGAATACTAACCACTGAATCCTGTACTATGAAGGAGTTGAATTGATGCATGTTTAAAATTCCTAACTCTCCGATATATTTGTATTTAAAATTCATAGTTGTAACGGTATCGTTTCTTTCAGCGCTTTTAAAAAAGAACTGTTTTGCCTCGTAACTAATACTCTGTTTTTGACTCATTTTTTGATCCATAGCACGGATGATTTTTCCAAACTCTTCTCTCGTAATATCTGTCCATTGTGCGGATAAGAGAATGGGGAAAAGCACAATTAAAATTGCTGTAATTGTCTTCATATTAATGCTTTAGGATATTGTCTCGATTCTCTTGTATGGTCATGATTCCTTTCTCGGTTTCTTTCTTCACTCGGATTAGTTTACCTTCTTCGTCATACTCGTATAATGTAGCGTAATTGCGCTCGTCTAACTGAGCCATTAGTCTCAACGATACTGGATCGTACACATAACTCATCATAGAACCGTCAAGCGGAAAAAATCGAATATCATCAAAATAGGCATCGCCCGATGTAACTTTGAGGCCTATATTAATACTTGAGGCTCCCGTTGGGATTGTAATTATTGAATCAATTTTTTGCCATCCATCAATTATTTTACCTGAGGGAAACAAATTAAATGAGTTTGAAGCGCCGGCAAAAGAAACTTTGAGGTAGGGTTTGGTATAGTTGGTTGTAGATTGCGGAGCATTGCTTTCCTTGACCCATGCAGAAACCACGTATCTACCCGGCATTGGCGAAAAGGAACTAACACAATCAACACAGGTAACGGTTTGTGAACAGATTAGGCTTTTTTCATCCATTCTCAATGTTATTTCTCCATAACAAAGTGAAGGGTTTATTTGTAAAATATAATATCCTGCACCCACATTTACTCCTGTGTTTATACCTGCATTTATTGTTCCTGTGACTGTGTTTGCAGTGTAATTATAAATTGATTCACAATTGAGAAAGATTTCTGAGGTGAATGGTCCATACAAATTATACGTACCGCTTGTTTGCATCATCGCAATGTTAAATGCAGTATTACTTCCTAGTTGGAATCTGTAGAATAGTGATTGTGGTTCACATGTTTTATCCTTATCACTTCTATTGCGAAAATCAAAAGGTTGCGTTAGGTTATTACAAACCTGGAAAGCAGATTCACAGGAAATATTTTGTTGTGCTATTATTGAAAGAAAGGTGGTATTCCATAAAGCAATTGCAAACAGCAAAAATGGAAAAGCAATTAGTTTTTTCATGGGTTTATTTTTTTACTTGAAAATTTTGTACACACCCTTTGGCATCTGTAACCTGAATGTTAATGGTGTAAGCGGATGCTGTGTTATTAATGGAAATTCCATTACCATCTTGATTTAGGAGGTAGGCTGGTGTTCCATTTACAACTTGAATGTCCATTTGGTAAGGAGCCTGACCATTTGAAAAGGTAATGGTTTGGGAGGTTGTTCCATTTGGATTCTTTATACTGCTATCCAACAATTTAATGTCACATCTTTCTACTTCACAACCTGTTTCAATAATTTTTGTAAATGATACATTATCTGAAGCAGTAACTTTAATTGAGTATCTACCTGTATGTGCCTCAGTAACTAACTTATTTGTGTAATTGTCAGCTATTCTGAAATGGTTGTCCGAGCAATTCTGAAAAGCATAGTCTTCAAAGCCGTCAAATCCCATTTGTCTGTATCTTGAATTTGCAGCAATTGCCGTTGCTAATGTTTGATTGTACCCAAATTGCGAGGCAGAATATCTATTTAAAGGATCAACTGTTTCGAGAGCCTGTCCAAAAGGGCTAAATTCGCTTACTTTCGAAGTAAATGTCCAATTTTGTCGATCTATGTTCCATCCTCCATTTTGGTATTTGAAAAATGGCGAAAATGAAGTCATAAACCCATCGTCACGTATGTTTGTGTTTTGATTGACGTAGGCTTGTGTTCTGTCAGTAAGATGAACATACGATGTTAAGGGTCTCCATGTACCTTTTGTACCTCTCACATAGGGATTCGTTGTGAAATAAGATGAATCGCTTCCAGCAAAACAGTCACAGAATGTACGCCAATCTTCCGTGAATTCTGTTGCGGAAGCTTGTAACACATTGTCGTAGAAATTGGAAGAAATGGAGTTTAATGGGTTGCTTCTAAGCGTTATAGCGCCAGCAGGAGTCATTTGAGTGTTTCTTCTCCCTGAACGAATTACTCTTACATAAGCAAAAACACCTGAAACGAGAGAACCATCTTTGTATTGAAGTTTAGCACCGTTGGTAGAAATATCGGTCACCCATGCTATTGTTTTAATTCCGTTGAAATTTTGTAAAATAATTTCATCCCCTTTAACCAATGAAGCATTATTTAATTGAGTAGTGCCGCCACTAACAACAATAACATTTGTTGCTTCATTATCCATATTTAAATAAGCTTGGCCCATTCGGTCGTAGTACCAGTGAGCAGGTACTGATAAATTGTATACTGCGTCGTTGAAATTGGTTTGAGTTTTTGTTAGAATGATTGCTCCTGTTTCTGCATCATAGGCTAAATTTTCTGTTCTAACAATTGATTTATCATCTGTGGCAATGGTTGTATCCATTAATCCAAAGCGCTCTATTACTTTGGTAAAAGTTGCGCTTCTCAAGGCTGTACGTTCGTATCCGTATTGACCGTATCCTGAGGGTACTAAAATTAATGGTAAAGTCAAGTTTACATTAAATTGACCTTGTGCATTTACGGTTTGAGATAAACTCTTTCTAAAATCAGCAAAAGCTTCATATTGCAAACCAATACGACTTTGGGTGTTTACTGCTCCCGATTTAGAAATGGTGGTTGCCTTGTTAACTAAGTGTTTCACAATTTTTCCATCGTATTCAATATTTTCAGATTTGTATTTGTATTCAATTGAAGACTGAGGAGTTGATTGTCCTTCGGCATATATGTATTCTCCTTTTGGTTTTCCATGCATGTCGTTTGTTTCTACCACAAAACCTTGAGAAGTTGTTAATTGATCCACACTATAATTGAAGAAATAAGCAGGAATATTTATTTTATTGGGTTTCGCTTCAACTTCTGTATAATCCACAATTGTTGGATAATCTTTTGCTGTGTAGAATTCATGTACTACTTTTCCTGTGGCTGTCTTGGTAACATTATTGTGTTGTAAATTGCGAATGGTTACTGCAGAATAACCTACTTGAGGATTTGGGAAAAATTGTTCACCTAATGGTAAAAGTTGGTAGTTTCTTTCATCCGGTGCGAGAATATGCCTCTTTGAGAAATAAAGTGGTTTCTGAAAAGGATTTTCATCTGATCCAGCCTGTGGTTCATATGCTGCAACACCGCTGCTATTGCCATTTTCATCCTTATAACTATACTCTTGACCGTAGTAAAATCCTGACATTTGATTATTGGTTAATGCATCCCAAGAGTCATAAATTTTGACTTGTTTCACACGATAACCACCGCCTAATTTTTGTTGATTTGGATTTTGCAAACGAATCCATGATTTTTCAACTCTTAATTTGGTGCCAACATTTTCTAGCCAGAGCATTCCATTAGGCCCCGCAAAGTATTCCGCATAGGATGTTATTGCTCCTAACAAAGCATCCACTACACCTCCAATTGGATTTGTATTATTCGCATCTCCAATAGTGTTTGAAGGCGGAATAAATTTTGAGAGATGCATGCGACCAAATTGAATCCCTGCAACAGCAATTGGATTATATATTTCCGAACCCAAATCTTTTAATTTCGCAGGTTTTAATTTAAGTTCACCAACAGGTTGTCCGTTTAAAGATGAGATTGCTATTTTATCGATTTCGGCAAAACCTGGAACAAAATCGTAACGGTTATCATTGAATTTCATCAATGCTCTGAAATAAACTAAACTATCTTCCGGGATATAATCTGAAATGTTTGTGTAATATCCGCCAGACTCATTTGGCAATAACTCAAAGTATAATTTTGCATTTGGAATATTGGGAAATAGCAAATCACTTAAATCTCCATCTCCAGCTGTTGTTATTCCTCCTTCTTTTTCAATCCCAATGATTTTGAACATTTGGTTTGCCCTTTTATGTTGCACATAGGCATAATCATCAGACTCGTAATCGACTTCAATTTTACCTCCCGACGGCAGCAAAATATCTGTAAGGTTCCAAGCGGAAGCATATAAATCGACATTTGATTTATTGAAATCGACATAAGGATAATCACTTGGTCGAAGTGGATCGCTGTAAACATTTCCTGAATAATTGGTTGGGTATGGTTTATAAGTCCCCCATCTATCCACACTTTTGGGTTGATAATTTGGGTTGAAATCGTAGTTGAATCTATATGAACTAAACCTTCCTTTGTGTGATCTTTCGTAGGTAAAATATACTTTTTGAAGCGTTAATTTTCCATTATTCGCAGCTGAACTATTCGCATTCAATGGATAGTTTTTACACAAGCTGTAATCATAAACAAAATGAGCTACTTTAAGGGGAGATGCGTTTAATCCTTGAGCATCGTAATCTGGAGCAGAGAAGAGGGAAATACTATCTAATTTCATCATTTTAGCACCCGATGTGATAAGAATACCGTTTGAATCTATTGCATTACCATCCGCTCGTGGTGAGGTATGAAACACTGCAATGTGGTTTTTTGAACGAATGGTTGTTAAATACCACATTTCTTTTTCACCATAGGTATAATGTCCTTTATCGTCTTTATCGTCGGTGTGAAAACCTTCTTCATAATTTGCCATTCCATCACCCACTATAGGTGTTCTCCATTGGTAATTGTCTACCTTGAAGTAATCTAATGTAAGGTATCCTCCTAAATCACCCGGACTTGGACCTTTAATATTGTCTGCATCAACATAATCTGAATTTACAACGGATGTGAGCAGGTAAGAGTGAGCATAAGCGGGGGTTGTTTCTTTGTTGTAGTAATTTTCGGTTCCTTTTGAATTTGATAGCGAATTATCACTTCCTATTTCGTACTTCACCATTCCATTTGAATTTTCTACATACGTGCTGTTGTTAAAATCACCTACAGAGAAAGATACATTGCTTTGAAAATGGTTATAAGCAGCAATGCCATAAATATATCTGGATCCTTCCGTATTTAACACAGTAAATTGACCAACATGGTGGTTTAATTCAGGTCTGCTAAATGCGTAGTTGGAGGGGTGCATACGTTGGATTCCCATCTCTTGCTTCAATTCCAGATTGGATAGTGTACTTGATAATTGATTGCGTTTTATTTGACCTGATTTTGTATAGTCAGGATTCTCAAATTCAATATTATTATCTGCTTTTAACGTGTTTTTTATACCGAGATAAAATGAATAATCAAATTTTATTGCTTGCGATCCACCGATTTCGTCGAAGTGATTCACATCACTATCAACTGAAAGTTCATTTGCTTCTTGGTACTTTATGCGGTCTTTTGAAAAATTAATGTTAGTAATAGCTCTGTTTAAATTATCTGTCCAAACCCCTGAAGTATTCAACATAGCAGTAACGCTAACATCTAATCCTACTTTATTAACTGACCCAACATTTGTTTCAAAATCGTAATCTCGAGAAACTGAAACAGTTTTTTGTTTGGGATCGAAAAGGTAGCCGATTTCATTTCTGGTTGGTCTGTAACTTCCCCCAA
Organism: Lishizhenia tianjinensis; assembly: GCA_945860455.1. Taxonomy (GTDB): domain Bacteria; phylum Bacteroidota; class Bacteroidia; order Flavobacteriales_D; family Crocinitomicaceae; genus UBA952. The sequence goes on along the minus strand of CAMAQX010000042.1, from coordinate 6,032 downwards.
TACCATGACCTGAGACAGAAAAAACATCATAGGTTAAACTTGGGATTGCTAAGGCAGGTGTATTTTTTGTAATCGCACCGTCATTTTCTCTGGTAAAATCTAATAATGCTTTTTTATTACCCTGACCCAGTCCTAAAAAATAATATCCGAATGCAGGTGAACTATGTTTTTGGTTTCTTAACCAACTTGATGAATAATTAACGCCAATTGTAATGGAAGGATCAGAACCTGAAGCATCTGGACCAAATTTGGTGCTAAATGAAGAGGAAAACATATCAATTGGCATTGATATTTTTGGAGAATATGATAAATTACCAACTGAATGTATCGATCTTGTGTTGTACATTTTCATTTCAGATTGACCTAATTTTTTCTTTAAGTTTTCACTGACCTCATAATTTCTTACTCTCGTAAAAGAAGCACTATTACTTAATCCCTGCCTTGAATTCAGTTTAGCTCCAAGATTAATTTTTACGGATCGATTATTTTCAAGTTCTTCACCAAATTTTAAACTTGGTTGAATGGTCGCACCACCTGAACTACTCCCTGAAAATCCCAATCCTGCATCCAATGAAGTTTTTTTCTTAGGATTTTGAAAATTAAAATTTGGATTGGCGCAAATAGCAGAGCTGTAGCCTTGGAAGTTATCGTAGTTAACATTGAGATTTAAGGATAGGAAACCATTTGTATCATTCTCCAATGGATTTTTTGGCTTTTGAAATCCAAATATCTCAAAGTCTGCTCCAAGGTTTACCCCCATTGTTACGTTCTTCTTCTGATTCATCTCAGTTATTATAGAATCAGATCCGTTGAAATCATCGGGTAAACCACGTAGAGAGCGATTCATTACTCCAGGATTTAAATTCCAACCTAAACCTACCCAAGATGCCTCTTGATCCATATTTGCTCCGGCATTGTATGCTAAGTTGACGGGATACCCATCTACGTCCATGATGGGAATGTTGTAAGAGAAATCTCCGGTGAAAGGGTCAACCATATCGCTTATACCAACTGGAGAGAAACTCTGTACTTCCGGTTGGTCAGGACCACCATCCAAAGGATCTTGTGTTATTGGGTCGTTGAAATGACCTGATCGTTTTACTTTTGCCTCATTTTTAACAACATTGGATGTTGTTTTTGTCAGATGAACTTTATAAACATTCTTATCTAGATAGCGCAAGTTTCCAGCGGTAGATTCAAAGAAAATCAATAGCGCCAACATGAAAGGTGCTACTTGAATGGTTCCGATGTTTTTGATTTTATTACTCATGATTGTATTTTCCTGGGTTTTTTATTTTTTTCAATTTTGGCAACTTCTTGATGTTCTGCAGATCAAATTCAAACTCATTTGAAACATGGTCATAGATTTTATCCGCTATTGTAATCTTTAATTTTTTTGATTTCTTGCTGATGGGAATAGCTCCATAAAATTTTCCTTTGGGACTTATGTTGAATAGCCTTTCGAATTGAAATCCAGCAATAGAAACCGGATAGTTGTCTAATTCAACTTTGATGTCTGAATAGAATCTGAAATGATAATATTCAACTCGTTGACTGAATGTTGTTTGATCTTTTTCTAAGTTTAAGAATTCGGTTTGTCCGGTACCAGGGCACGTTAATTCTAGTGAAAAATAGAGTTCATTTCCTTTTGACTCTTGGAGTTCCCATGCGTCAGAAATTTCTCCTTGAAGTTTTAAATCAGCGATTTTGTATTCACGAGGGAAAATGGTCATTTTCATGTTTAATTTTCCGCCAGCTTCTATACGAGTAAAATTTGGAAGCTGTTGATTATATGCTTGTTTGTAATCGCTGCAATCTAACTTTATTGAATTGGAACTCAACGAAGCAAAGAGAAGAACTATTGAAAAAATGGCTTTCATTTTTAATCTACCTTAAAGCTTAATTCGAATTTTCTGTTTTTTGTGTCCCAAACAACGAGCTTGTAAATGCCTACCGGAACAGCAGATCCAAAATTCAATTCGTATTGATTGAATCCCGTTCTTTTTACATTTATTTCTTGTGCTAATTCACCATCTTCTCGATTGAATTTAGCCTGGGCATTTATCTGAGTATTTTCTTCGTTGAACAATTTAAATATCAATGCTTCTGAATTATATGATTCTGCAATTTCAAAATAGAATTTCCCATTATCTGCATGACACAAAGCACCATCTTGGACTAATTTCATCTTATAATAAACTGGTGTAAAAACCGGAGGAACACCAATGATAAATTCCCATGCTTCCGATGAGCCGACAATAACATTGTTCATAATCTTATGAATTTGCCAACCATATCTTATTCCTTCTTGAAGAGCTGGAGCATCATACGGATACAATATTTGATATTGGGTTAGGTGATCCATCCTCACCAAAGGTGTGTTCATCAATACCCCTGAAGCAGCATCTTGATTGTTTTGTAATTCTACCACTGTAATGCGGTAAAATTCTCGGCTATTGTTCATGAGAATATCACCCATTAAATACCAGGTTAGCATGGGATTGTATGTATAGATAGTATCCCCATCCTCAGGGAAATTGAGCACTATGTTTTCTTGTGCTTGTGTATAGCCGAAGACTAAAAATGCTAGTATTAAAAAACTTTTTTTCATCTATTTAAATTGTATGGTTAAAGCCGATTGGATATAATATGGGAAGCGTGAAAAACTCACTTCGTTGTACGTACTATAAAAATCACCTAGTATGAGCTTTTCTGCACGCAAGGAGAATTTAAGTTCTTTTGTAAAGGGACACGAAAAGGCCAGATGACCACCGAACTGCATTCCATAGTTGGAACTGTTAGCCCCCTTCGCCCCCAATGAAAACGTGTATGCTTTGAATGTATAATCAAATACTTCTTGTATCATCCACGTTTGAGATTTTTGCAGTTCATTTGGAAACTGGCTAGAGAAATAAGATATACTCAATGATTGACTGCCTTTTTTCAATGCTAATTGATGTCGAAAATCGGCGTGGATCAACTGCGTTAGTCCGGTAAGGGCAGTTATTTTGTATGCATTCCATTGCGAGGAAACAATTTGTCGGAAACCAAAACTTGTGATATTTGCTGATAGGGATATTGAAGACATGTAATTCAGCGTATTGATCTTCTCTATTGTGCTCATCAAGCGCTGGTTTAGCACATTGAATTGTCCGTTTACGTTTAATTTATTCTTCCAAGCTGAATTGAGGCTCATTCCAAAAACATCAATTTTTCGGGTTGTATCTGCTTCACGATTCACGTTGTTTTGGTCGGTTCGGTAATTGAATCCGATTTTTGTTCCATTTGTTATTTCATGCTTCGATTGTAGCTCTACCCTCATATTATTGGGTTGAAGCACACCCAAACTTGCCATATCAGCATAGGCATCCAGGTACCTCATTTGTGCCGAAAAGGATGAACGAATACCCGGAATTTGCTGGGTAAAACGCAGTAAAGCTGTATTTGATCGGTAGGCAGAAAACAACCCTGTGAAAGGCGATTTCCGGATGGTGTCTTCGGCCATTGAAGGGGCAGATGTTTTTCCATACACGATATCAAACGCTGTAGATTTTGAGAATTTTGGAATCCATCGTGCATCTACTTCAAAACTGATTGCTGCAGGATTTGCCAAGGTTGAGTCTGCGGTATATGAACCTGTTATCACCGCCTTATTCATGTACCTGAGGGTCAAATGGGTGTGCGTTTTGTCTTTCTCACCGATTCCAATTTTAGAAATGGCAATTAATCTTTTGTTTTTGATGGATTGAAAATCAAATTGATTGAACAAATTAGAAGTGTTTTGCAAACTATTTTGCAGTGAATTGTTCGTTACCATTAGGTTATTCATGGTTTCACCTGCCGTTATTCCATAAAACCATTTCCCTTTTTGGAATTCGAGGTCTATCCCTTTCATGGGCATAGTGTTTTTTGTTAACGCACTGGTTTTTGGATAAGCGAGGCCAATATCCATTTTCTTTAGGTTGCCCCAAGATTTGGCTTGATTGAGAGCCTTTTCTTCTATTTCATTTAGCAGGAAATCTTTTTGTGAACCTAATTTATTTTGCATCGAATCTATTGCTTGATAGGTTCCATAAATTTTATCGATATACACTTGGAGCTCATCCGCCTTTTGTTGCAAGTCTTCAATTTGTTGCTTTCGCTTTGTGATTTGTTCTTGCATTTCTGCATACTTTGCTCTTACTTGATTGATGCTGTCCTGAATTTGCTGTTTCTTTTGTTGGCTTTTGTCGATTTTTGAGGTAGTTGAATCTATAGCGGAAACTGAATCGGGTAGTTCGATTTTATCCAAGCTTATTTGTTGCTGCGAAAGTTTGGTTTTTTCGCTTTCTATGCGCAATAAGAGTTGCTGCTTTACTACTTCAGCGTAACCTAGTTTTCCGTTTATTTTGTTTTTATGCTGTTGTAACTCATCTACTTGCGCTTGAATACTTTCTGTTATGTTTTCCTTACTTAAGTTTCGGTATTGTTTAATCCTTTCGGCATCTATCGATACACGCATGTAGTTATTGATTCCTACCGGATTTTTTATCGTTGCATATTTCCACGAAAGCATGATGGGAATGCCCACTATGGTATTACTTAATAGTCCTTCCGTATAGCCTAAATGCATTGGGCGTTCATCTCCACTTAAAACATAGTTCGGCAGTTGCCCTGCATCGTATCCTAAGGAGAATCTTCCTTGTGTTGTACTTACGTACTTTTTCCATGATTTGACACTGTCTGACTGTGTTAGCTTACCTTTTTTCAATTGCTTTGGATCGATGTTTAGTTTTGGAAGGTTAATTTCACTTAGGTATTTTTTTAAATCGATTATTTCTTTTTCTGTATTGAGTGAGTCTGAAGGGTGTGCTTGCACGTTGGCATTTGCTTGAGCAAGTACCCCATTGTATGCATACGTACAGAACAACCACATCATTACTACTTTTTTCAATGTCATTTTATAGCCTTCCTTTCTTCATAAGACACTTCGGTGAAGACAAAAAGTTCGGATTTCGGTTGATGTGAAAAACTGGTTCTTTTTTGGTTTTCAATTGCGTGCTTTTTAAAGAATATTTCAGGTGTGCAAATTATAAAAAATGATGTAAATTGTTTGGTAGGTGCTTTTGCATTAAAATTTAATAAACTTACTTAAATATATGTAAATCAGTTGTTTAATTTGTTTTTAGTCTCTGATAAATCAGGGGAATACCCCTAGATAAATGGGGGTTTTTACCTCATTAAAAACAGTGAAAAATGGTGCTTTTTAATGGATTATTAACTATAAAAGGCTGTGGTTTTTTGGAAAAAAGGGGGGATTGCACCTCGGCATGCTTCGACGAGCTCAGCACGAGATGCTCAGAACGAGACGCTCAGCACGAGATGCTCGGTGTGAAGAATTTAGAATGCAGAGTTGAGAGTTGAGAGTTGCACCTCGGCATGCTTCGACGAGCTCAGCACGAGATGCTTCGACGAGTTCAGTACGAGATGCTCGGTACTAGTCGCTCGGTGTACGGGTTAGAATTGTTGCCTGAAGAGGTGGATAGAATGTGATCGGGTAACGCTTTTTATTTAATCCTTAAACTCAATTAATTTGTGTTTCATCGCGTAGATGGCGATTCCGACCATGTTTCGGGCTTTGATTTTGTTTAGAATTTTGTCTCGGTGGGATTCGATGGTTTTTTTCGATACACAAAGTAAATCTGCTATCTCTAGACTTGTTTTTTCTTGACAGATGAGTTGTACGATTTTGATTTCTTGATCCGATAGATTTGTGGTATTGAAATTCGGAGATAGTACTTTGTTGTTTACATAGTCTTGGATTTTTTGCAAAGGCACTCTTTCGGTAAGGTAAAAACCAATTTCTACAACTTGTTCAATAGCCGAAACAATTTCATCAAACTCTTGCGCTTTTAAAAGATATCCGCGTCCTCCACTTTTTATAAAACGGTCGATAAATGTTTCATTGTCGTAAGAGCTTAAACCTATGATCTTTAGGTTTTTGTATTTTCTGACTAGTATTTCTGTGGCTTCCCACCCATCCATGTTGGGCA
>CAMAQX010000041.1 GCA_945860455.1 Lishizhenia tianjinensis | reverse complement strand
AACTATTTCCTCACCTTGTGGAGGGAATTTGGTGGTAAATGCACCATTTACTTCTCCACAAGCCTACACATTTCCAAATTTAAATGCGAATGGTTCAACATGTACGGTAACAGCAGTTTTTTCTGCGAATGCTGCATGTACTTTGTCTCAAAATTTTAATGCACCAGCAGCTTGTACAACGACGGGATGTGTTCAAGATCCTTTCTGTACAGGAACAACCATTACATATCCAGCTGGAACAAATCAAACGGATGCATCAATAACTTATCCAAATAATAATTACGATTGTTTGTTTTCTTCTCCAAATCCAGCATGGTTTTATTTTCAAATTGCAAGTGGTGGTAGTTTAGGTATTGATATGACCAATTCATCAGGAGTAGACATTGACTATGTTCTATATGGTCCTTATACTGATTTAGCAAATGCAAATGCAAATTGTAATAATATGGGTAATGGTGCTGCTACAAATACTGTGATCGACTGTAGTTTTAGTGGCGCTGCTTCAGAAACAGCTTTTATTACCAATTCTCAACCGGGAGATGTCTATGTTTTGTTAATTACAAATTTTTCCAACTCTGCCACAAATATCAGCTTTACTAATAACAACAGTGGCTCGGCAACAACGGATTGTTCAATAGTTACTCCAGTATGTAATTTCACAGGATTCACGGGAACAGTGTCTTCATGTAACGGAATTACGAATCAATATACTCTAACCGGAACAATCAGCTATGTAGATGCGCCAACTACTGGCACATTGACCTTAACTAATTCTTGTGGCGGAACTCAAACGTTCAATGCTCCATTTGGAACATCACAAAATTATTCTTTTTCGGGAAGTTCTAATGGGGCTGCTTGTGTTATTACTGCTAGTTTCTCTGCCGACGCATCTTGTTCGGCTACATTGAATTATTCAGCACCACCATCCTGTATTTGTCCTGCGGAAGTTGGTACTTACGTAACTTCTGTAACGGGTAATTCGAATGCGTTAACGATGATGTGTTTTGGTGACCAAATTGATATTATTTCTAATAATAACTGGACTCCACCAAATGAAATTATTGGTGCCACTGATCCTTTGTCACCCAATTATGATCCAAATGCACCCTCTTACGATCCTGGAATTGCATGGTTAGTTTATAGTTGTCCACCTACCGTATCATTAAATCCAGCCATGTCAACAGCTACAGGTTTATCTATTCCAGATGATTTATGTTTACAAGGGGTTATTGCAAATTCACCCTCAATCACTGATATTAATGATCTATCGTTAATAAATGCATTTCCTGCTGGAACATTTACCAATAATACGGTTTACTTAGTACCAATAACAATGTATAGTTTGGTGGATGGAATATATAGTTATATAATAGTACCCGCGGATCCTTGTTTTGAATTGGGAACACCAATCGCTGTTCAGTATTTACCTCAGGTCACATTTACACAAACCCAAAATTGCGCCAATGGTACCGTATCTGCGACTATTTCAGGGGGTGCTTCTCAGTTAAATGGAACGAATTTTACAGTTGTAGCTGCTAGCGTTACACCTGCAACTGCTTCAGCAGTAAATAGTACGACAAGTAATGGAGGTACAATTATACTTGGTAATCTTTCATCTGGACCTTATTCATTTAACGTAGAAGATGCCAATGGTTGTCCCGTAACAATATCAGGTACTTACACGGGAGCTCAAACTGCGTCTTTAAATTATTTAGACGATTTATATTGTTTAAATGATCCTAATCCAAGCGCTCAAATTTCAGGGACAATTGGAGGAACGTTTACAAGCGGACCAGGTTTAACAATAAATGCAACAACCGGATTAATTGATTTGATTTCTTCTACTCCGGGGGTTTATACAATTACATATGCTTCACCTGGACCCCTATGTCCGGTAACGGACTCCTACACAATAACGATTGAAGATTATCCAATTATTGATGGCGGATCAGATTTAACTTTGTGTATCGGAAATCAAATAACACTTGAAGCCTCTGGAGCTGTAAATTACACTTGGAATTACGGAATGCAAAATGGAGTTCCTTATTTACCAAATATAGGAGAAACTCAATTTGTAGTAAATGGATCGACAAGTGCAGGATGTATTGGCGCTGATACGGTTATAGTTACAGTTGTTACTGATTGTTTAGACGAGGAAGAAGTGATTTTCTGGGTGCCAAATACATTTACACCTGATAATGATGAATACAATCAAAGCTTTCAAGCTGTTTTTTATTCTGGATACGATCCTTTTTCTTTTGAAATGAATATTTTCAATCGATGGGGTGAGTTAATATGGGAAAGTCGTGATGTAACTGTTGGTTGGGATGGGACATACAACAACGGAATGAAAGTTCCAGATGGTGTGTATACCTGGAAAATCAAATTTAAACGGAAACAAAACGATAAAAAATTAACATCAGTTGGTCACGTAACCGTTTTACGTTAATTTTTCAAGCCATTGCATCGTATTAATTCCATCTGCAAAATCCGATAATACTGGTTTTTGTGAGTTCCCGAAAGGAACGTAGTTAGTTCCAATTACTACTTGAATATTTTCCTTGTTTAATTCTAGAATAGTTTTTACCTCTTCAATGGTTGAGTATCTGTGAAAATGAATCATTGCAATAGGGGAGAATAACAAGGAAGATTCTTTGAGTAAAACAAAATTATTATCCAATACATTCTCTTGATTTAACAAATGAATTGCTCGGTTATAATCATAGTTATTACCATATTTTTTATTGTGAATTATTTCTCCATAAGGCACAATAGCTTCAAAAAACACATCGAGATTAAACTCAATTGGAAGCAGAATAAATGTAACATTTCGGCACCCTTTTCCGAAATAGCTGAAAATATCAGATCCCAGTAAATATAATTGTTCTTTGCTTTCAGAACCAGTTAATAAAGCAATTGAAGTTCTGTTTTTTCTAAACAATCTTGGAACGTGACCAAAATATTTTTCAAAATGTAAATTAGCATTGTCACTTCCGGTTGCAATTACCGCTTCAATGTTTTTTATTAAACCAAATTCGATAGAAATCACATCCTCCAAAACGGGATGAATTGTTACTAACCAGGTAATTAATTTGGGTAACAATGTGCTGTCTTCAGAACTTAATTTTACAATGGCTTTATTCCCAGACAAAATCACACAAAGAAGATCATGAAATCCAACTAAGGGAATATTTCCAGCCATAATGATAAGAACACGAACTGGATTTTCAGAAAATGAAAAATGTTGAATCCATTCATCTACTTTATCAGGTTCAATCATAAAAGCTAATTCTAAAATTGCTTTTCTTACATTCTCTTCAATAAACCAGCCATTGAAATTTTTTTGTTGTTGGATTAATAGAGAAAAATCGTTGAATTCATCTTGGGTAAAACGATTTTTTTTTGACGTGTCAAATTTGTCGTCACCAAGTGCGATAAATAGTTCGTGAAGTGATTGAATTGCTTGAAGTACTTGTTCTCTTTTCATGCATCAAAGATAAATTGACTTATTGGAAGTCTCTCAAAAAAATATAATAAAACCAAAACTTTTCTGAATTGGAACAAAAGATTCTATAATCCGTTTGTATCTTTGTAATCTAATTTTGGAAAAATGGCAATTACAATAACAGAAGAATGTATTAACTGCGGAGCTTGCGAACCGGAATGTCCAAATAATGCGATTTATGAGGGTGGAGCAGAATGGAAATACTCAGATGGAACAAGTTTGAAGGGTATTATTCAAACCTTAGATGGTAGCGAAATTCTTGCGGACAATTCTTTTGAGCCTGTAAATATGGATGTGTATTACATTGCACATGATAAATGTACTGAGTGTGTTGGATTTCACGATGAGCCTCAATGTGCGGCTGTTTGCCCAGTTGATTGTTGTGTGGATGATCCTGATTACAGAGAATCTGAAGAAGAATTACTTGCGAAGAAAAACTTTATGCATTTATAATGAGTGCACCCGATAAAAATATGAAACAAATTACTTTTACAGCAATCGATGCAGCAATCGATTTAGTTGATCATGTTGATGATGATGGATTGGAAGATTTATGCGAGAAACATGCTACATCGCAGCCAGAATTAATTGATTATATACTTTCTGCAGCGATTGAATACGAAAATCCAGACCTAGAAGGCTTGTTGATTTATTATTTCTGTTTGATAATGGAATCATACTCGCACGCAGAATGCTCGTTGAAAAAAATTGAAGTACAGGATATTGAATCTTTTGAGCAAGAATTTTTGTCCATTTTGGAAACGTACTTTGAAGATGATAATCTGGATTTATTGGAAGAGTATACCGGTCAAGCGGATCTAGTTCATTTCATTTTAGTTGAAATTTCTACTCCTGATGAGGATGGTACTACATTGGATGAAGAAACCGGTGTACAATTATTTATATCAATGATGGCGCTTATTTCCGTGATTGCAAAAACGAACGATTAATCACCAGTCTCGTTTTGTCATTATAAAATACGCTCCATAAAGAAACAAGATTGAATAAGCGATTGACGTTATAACAGCCAAATACGGTATTTCAAACGTAAAATTTCCTCCTGTCATTGACTCAATAAGTCGAATTCGTTGAAATGGCTCTTCCACTAATTTTGACATTGCATTTAAGGGTAAATAATCAGTAATTAATTGAATCTTTTCTGTTACGTTTCTTCCTGACGTATCAAATTTTTCAATAACCCTGGATTGGTATTCCATTATAGTTAATATCACTTCAAATACCCACCAAATAAAGAAAGTGAGAAATACAAATACGACCCTTTTCAATAAAACGGTAATAAAAAGAAGAAAAGTTAGAAAGGTAAATAGTTTTAGGAAGTAACCAAACACAAAATAACTTTCTTTAAATATTGCGTTTATTTCTGTTGATTTTGAAAAAGAAAAACCAAGAATTAATCCCATTACTAAAACAACCACTGTTGATAATAATGATAAAAGGGCAATAGTCAATACTTTTGAAAACAAGAATTCCTTTCTACTCAAACCATCAATAATGTTCTGCTTAAACATTTTTGACGTAAATTCATTTGAAATGGTGAAAATAATAATCAGTCCAAGAAATATTTTTAGTAGGCCAGCGAAGTATGTTAGAAAATTCCATATTTGTGGGAAGTTCAAAAATCCTTGATCTAATAATTTAATTGAAATTCCAAAAATTGGAATTGTTTGGGCGCACATCAACGTAAAGCCAATAACTAAACCGAAATAAATACTTGAAAATAAGATTACTGGAAAATAAGAGTAGTTTTTTAGCCACTCAATTCGTATGAGTCTTTTCATTTATTTTGTTTTTACTAGTTCTAGAAATTGTTCCTCAAGTGATTCTTTTTGCTTCACTAAATGGCTTAAACAAATTCCTTTACTTAAGAGATGCTTATTTAATTTTTCTGCCGATATATCTTGGTCAATTGATACAATTAGTTTATTTTCTTCTCTTTTTATTTCTTTAAAAACACACATCAATTCTAGTTCCCGCTGTAGTTCATCAAGATTTGAAGATTGCAAAATAAAATAACCTTTGGTTGCAGTCATGGCTGAAACTTTACCGCAATAGAGCGAGACCCCTTTTTTTAGAATAATAACGTGACTACATACTTTTTCAACTTCATCTAATAAATGGCTAGCGAGTAGAATGGTTGTTCCTTGGGCCGCAATTGAACGAATTATTTCCCTGATTTGAATAATTCCCTCAGGGTCGAGTCCATTTGTAGGTTCATCAAGAATAAGGACCTCCGGATTACTCAACATAGCAGAAGCAATGGAAAGACGTTGTTTCATTCCAAGTGAATAGGTTGAAAATTTATCCTTTTTACGTTCAGCTAAGCCAACCAATTGCAATACTTCATCTATTCGAGTGAATGGAACATTTTTTATTTCGCACACAATTTTAAGATTCTTTTCAGCAGATAGAAAGGTGTAGAAATTTGGGTGTTCAATTATGGCACCAATTCGCTTCAATACTTCGGTAGATGTTCCATTTTGACCAAACCAAGACCAATCTCCTTCGGTAGGATTTATGGTTGAAAGTAATATGCCTAAGGTGGTAGATTTACCACTTCCATTTGGACCTAATAAGCCATAAACGTTTCCTTTTTCAACTGAAAATGAAATTGAATTTACGGCATTGATTTTCCCAAATCGTTTACTTAGGTTCCTAACCTCGAGAATATTTTCCATATACAAGTTAGTTGGATTAGTTTTTATTCAAAACGAAACATAATTGAGAAGTAGAAATGAGATCAATCGATGCACTATATCCCAAAATAAAATCCAATGCAGATTTATTTGGTTTATTTTTTTTACTTTTTAGATTAATCGATTTGGTTCGGGATGTGTAATTTTTTATCATAGGCAATTTCGAAGAATAACGATAAAAAAGCAGTATTATTTTAAATCAACTAAAAAAGACAGATATTACGCTGGCTTAAATTCTTGATTAACAGTAAAATGATTAATTCAAGCCATTGTGCTTGGGGTTCCGAAATTCATCGGAGGCATGTTATTAGAATTATTTTCATTGATTGCACCAAAATTCTCTTCATATTTTTCAATATTTTCTGCTAGTGCTTGAAGAAATCGTTTTGCATTTTCAGGTGTCATTATTACTCTTGAACGAACTTTTCCTTTTGGCATTCCTGGCATTATTTGAATAAAATCACAGACAACTTCGGCAGGTGAGTGAGTAATAATAGCGAGATTAGAATAGATACCTAAAGCAATTTCTTCAGATAATTCAATATTCATTTGATTTTCTTGATTTTCCATGATTTTATAAATAATGTTCTTGTGCTGCTAAATATCTTTCTGCGTCCAGTGCTGCAATACATCCTGTACCAGCCGCAGTAATTGCTTGTCTGTACGTTTTATCGGCAGCATCTCCCGCTACAAAAACGCCTGCCACATTTGTTTTAGATGTCCCTGGTTGAGCATATTTAATATAACCCGTTTCATCTAAATCAATAAAACCCTTGAAAATATCAGTGTTTGGTGTGTGTCCAATTGCTACGAAAAATCCGGTACACGGAATTATTGCAGTTTCACCCGTTGAGCTATTTTTCACCCGTGCCCCTGTTACGCCATTCCCATCGCCCAATACTTCTTCAGTATCTGTGTTGTATAAAATGGTGATATTTTCGGTTTTCTTTACTCGGTCAGCCATAATTTTGGACGCTCGAAAATCTTTTCGAACGAGCATAGTCACTTTGGTACAAAGCTTTGATAAATAGTGTGCTTCCTCGCAGGCAGAATCTCCGGCACCAACAATCACTACTTCTTGTCCACGATAAAAGAAACCATCACATACAGCACAAGCAGAAACTCCACCTCCGTTTAACAGATATTTTTGTTCACTTTCTAACCCGAGGTATTTTGCAGATGCACCGGTTGAAATAATTATAGTTTGAGCGTGTATTTCGTGTCCTTCTTCTGTCCAACATTTATGAATTGGGCCAGTAAAATCCACTTTATTTATAAATCCAGAACGAACGTCTGTATCAAATCGTTTAGCTTGAGTTTCCAATTCAACCATCATTTCAGGACCACTAATTCCTTGTGGGTATCCAGGGAAATTTTCTACTTCATTGGTTGTTGTTAATTGGCCTCCCGGCTGCATCCCTTTATATAAAACGGGTTTCATGTCGGCACGTGCGGCATAAATAGCGGCAGTAAAGCCTGCTGGACCTGAACCAATTATTAGACAGTCGATCTTTTCTGTTATATTCATTTTATATGATTTTGAATGACAAAAATAAGGAATTAGATTCATATGAATTCAACCGATCAACATACAAAAAGATTTATTGTTGTATTAATTTGCCATTTTGTAGTGTAAGCCTAATCCTAATACTGATTTAAACTGTGTACGTGGTCCAAAATTCCCGTTAGAATCTTTTACTTTAATGTCATCATCATAGATTAAGTTGAACTGGGTGGAGGCAGAGAAAAGTTTATTTACCTTGAAAAGTATGATTAATTCTGCATTGACATCTATATTTTCCGGATGATCTGTATAATTGCTAAATAACTCAAGTTTGGATTTTAGATCAATGTTTTTCATCAGTGCTTTATTCCATTTCATCTTGATATAGGCGCCGTATTCTTCTCTGAAATTTCGACCGGGAGAAACGATATTTCCGTTAACATCTTTACTTGCTTTTTCAACACCAAAAGACCCTGCATCGGCCAATGATTGATCCATTACTATGGTTCCTTTGAAAGCGAAAGGAGATGCGAAAAGAGAAAAGTTCTCATTTTTGATATAATCTAATCCAAAGGCAATATTAATGTATCCTGGGGCTAAAAAAGTAGAAACTTTAACGGAGTCATTGGGTAAATTAAATCCGGATAAAAATTGTGTTTTAAAACCGGTATTGAGTGAAAAAAAAAGGTGTTTAGAGAATTTTTGACCGTAAATACTACTAAAATCAATTCGATCATCTGTTTTTTGAAGCGAATTCCCAACTAAATTGTCAAAATATTTGATTCCTCCCAATGCAATAAGTAAGTCTGTTGACCATTTGGAATCACCTTTAGAATAATAATTACCTGTACTTATTGTTCCAATTATTGATAAATTATTTCTTCCTCCAGCATTCCAATTCACAAAAGTGGATTGAGTACCGTTTAATTGATAAATCATCTTGAACTTCCATGGTTTTTCAATGCGAATTGTGTCTTTTTTGACGGGTAAAGTATCGTTTGCAAAAACAGAAAAATAGTTAAATGCAAAAAAAATAACAATTAATACAAGATAAGTTTTAGTTGGTATGTTAATTTTGTTCTTCAATAAAACAAAAGTAATTCATGAAAATGTTCCACAATCTACTCAAACTATTTCTTTTCTTAATTTTTGTCAACAATTTCCTTTTTTCTCAACAAATGGATTACTCCGTTGAAACGAATTGGGCGATACTTCCAAATCAGTTAAATTCTCCAATTTCTGAGTTTATAGTTGATTCTTCTTGGATAGATAAAGCGGACGTTTTTTATGTTTATCCTACATTGTTTCTTGATAAATCGGATACATCATGGAATATCTCCATAGAAGATGAGGGACAACGAAAAACTATATTAGAAAAAGCCGTGAAATTTCAAGCTTCAGCTTGGGCAGAGAGTGGTCGCATGTTTGTTCCATTTTATCGTCAAGCCCACATTAGATCTTATAGA
Source organism: Lishizhenia tianjinensis (assembly GCA_945860455.1). Taxonomy (GTDB): domain Bacteria; phylum Bacteroidota; class Bacteroidia; order Flavobacteriales_D; family Crocinitomicaceae; genus UBA952. Next base: position 4,392 of record CAMAQX010000041.1, on the reverse strand, counting down.
AAACTAAAGGAAGGAGGCAAAGAAGCGCTATTGTTGGCATATTCAGATGTTAAAAGTGCTTTTCTATATTACTTAGAGCATTACAACAATGGTCGTCCGATAATTTTGGCTGGACACAGTCAAGGTTCAACTCATTTATCTCTTTTGCTAAAAGATTTATTCGATGGAACCCCCTTGCAAAAACAGTTGGTTGCAGCGTATATTCCCGGAATTGGAATTGATAAAAACAATTACACACAGTTGAAATTGATGCAATCACCCGATGAATTTAATGGTTTTGTGACCTGGAATACCTTCAAGAAAAAAGTAAATAAAGAAAAATTTGATTTATGGTATCGTGGTAAGCTAGTTGTAAATCCTGTAACATGGGATATGACTACTTGTGCTACTCGGGAAAATCACAAAGGATTTTTATTTTGGAATGGTAAAATGTATAAAAAAAGTTTTTCCACTAACTTGATTGATGGTGCCGTGTGGATTTCAACCCCACATTTCCCTTACCGCAGGATGGCGTTTACAATGGATGATTATCATTTGGGAGATGTCAATTTGTTTTGGGAGGATATTCGATTGAATTCAAAAGTGAGACTTCAGAACTGGTCGAACGCTCAAAGGTAGATTCAGTATCGAATGACAAAATGTTGTTTGGTCTGTTGTTTCTTTGGGAAAACTATCCCAATTCGAAATAAGTCAAGTGTAACATGGTATTTTTCTGATTGAATAATCTCATTCCAAGCACGAAACATGGATGCGCTCCATCGGATGTCATCCAAAATAAAGATGGTTTCTTCATGGGCGTAATCGTGTAATTTCTCCAAGTAATTTTTTAAGGCTTCTCCATCATGATGACCATCAATGAAAATGAGGTCGAATTTTTCAAGTTCTAGTTGGTTTATGTGCGTTTCAAATGTTTCATTTGCGCAGTTAATGTCAAATTCAAAAGTATTGAAATTCAACTTAGCTTGATTTATTGTCTCCCCGCATGCATCAATTGTTGTTATTTTTGATTGAAGGCTTCCTGCTTGTAAATGTATTGTTCCAATTCCTAAGGAGGTGCCCAATTCTAGGATTTTCGCTGGTTTATAAAAACTGGATAGGCGAAACAATAAATCAGCATATTTCCCTTTTGTAGAACTAACTTTAAAGAGTGATTTGATTTCCCTTGAATTCGTTAATTTTTTGGAACCAACTCCAAAATCCGCAACTGAGATTAATTTTTTTGAGCTACTGAGTTTTGAGAAAAGATTATTTCTTTTTTGAATAAATTCAGGATTTAGTTCAATTTTCAAGCATTTATCCACAAAATCATACACAAAAGGTGAATGAATTCCATGCCTTCCTTTGGCATGAACAAAATATTTGATAATTTCGAAAGGCAATATCACAACACAAAAATAAGGTATATTCAAGCATGAAAGTTCATTCTTCCGATTCAATTTCTATTCAACGCCAAAAAATTGCTAATGGAAATCAATTTATTCGCTTAATTAAACCTTGTACGTTGAACGATGGAATTATTCAATTACCGGAAATTTTACCAGAAATACAATTAAATGCATCAGTCACTTGGTTTATCCCTTCATCTGGATCGGGTTCTCGCATGTTTCAATTTTTACATGATTTCTTGAAAAACAACCTTATTACAGCTGAGTTAAAATTCTTTATTCAAAATTTGAATCGATTTCCTTTTTTTGAATTACTTGAAGAAAAATATAAGAATGTTTCCGTTGAAAATATGGAAGAATTAATTGATTTAGTTGAATTTATTTTATTTAATAAGGGATTGAATTTTAGTGATTTACCGAAAGGGTTAATTCCCTTTCATTCTGCGGAAATAGGAATGACAACAGCTTTTCAGGATCAATATCTTCAGGGAAAAGGAATCCAAGCCACCCAACTGGAATTTCATTTCACCATTCAACAGCAATATCAACAACAAATTGAAGAATCGATTCTACGAGTTAGGAATGAAGATGATTTTGCAATTAGCTTTTCAGAACAAAATTCAGAAACAGATTCATTTGTATTTAATGACAAATTGGAACTCATAGTAACAATCGATTCCTCACCATTAAAAAAACCAGCTGGACATGGCTCATTATTGGAGAATTTGAATCAAATACAAACAGATATTATCTTGTTAAAAAATATTGACAATGTACAACATTCAGCAAAATGTGAATTGTCAATTACTTATTGGAATCATTTACTTAAATACATTCAACTAATTAAAAATCAATTAATTGATTTGTTCGAAAACCCAAGTCTTGTTGGATTAAAGGAATTAAATAAAATGTATCAATTTAGTTCGGATAATTTGATTGATTCATTAGAAAACATCGATGAAATTCGCGACTTAGTTAATAGACCATTACGCGTTTGTGGTATGGTGAAAAATAGTGGGCAACCCGGTGGAGGGCCATTTTGGATTGAAAAAAATGGAGTTGTTTCTAAGCAAATTGTTGAGCAAGCGCAAATTTCAACGATAGATTCACAACAACAAATTATGAAGCAGAGTACTCATTTTAATCCGGTAATGATTATTGCTTCGGTGAAAGATGCGAAAGGTGAGAAATATAATTTGACGGACTATCGCGATAATGAATCCTATTTTATTGTGCACAAAAAGCACGAGGGAAATGAAATTCAATTCATTGAAAACCCTGGTTTGTGGAATGGTTCAATGGCCAATTGGTTGACGGTTTTTGTTGAGCTTCCAGCTGAAACATTTAGTCCGGTGAAAACGGTACTCGATTTATTGAATGAAATGCATCAACTGTAGGTTTTTTAGATTTGATTAGTGGATATTGTATAAGTTTATGAGCTCCGCTGAAATGAAATTGAAATAAATCTCTAATTTTGTACTATGGCTTTACTCTCTGTTCCTGAAAGAAATATTCAACTTTCTGAACCAAAAGAAATACAACAATTTTTAAAACTTCGAGGTATTTTTTTCGATCAATGGTCATGTGATGTTGATTTTGAGGATGATGCGTCTTCTGAAACAATCTTGAAAGCCTATAATAAAGATCTTCTTCCTTTTATGAAAAATGGAGGTTATGAATCGGTAGATGTTATTTCAATTAATTCAACAACTGAGAATTATGAAGCCATTCGTGCAAAGTTTTTGGCGGAACATACGCATTCAGAAGATGAAATACGATTTTTTGTCGATGGCAATGGTCTGTTTTGGTTCAATTTAGAAACAGAGCCTGTATTTAATTTGTTGTGTGAAAGAGGCGATTTAATTAGTGTGCCTGCTGGAAGTAAACATTGGTTTGATGCCGGTGAAAAAAATCCATACGTGAAAGCAATTCGAATATTTATTGAAATGAGTGGTTGGATTCCTGAATATACGAATTCCAAAATTGAATTAAATTACCTTGGTTTTAAAGTTGAAAGAAAATGAAAGATGTCAAATTTGTGTTGATGGATATTGAAGGGACGACAACATCTGTATCATTTGTTTATGAGGTGTTATTTCCTTATTTTCAAAAGAATATTCATTTATTAGCAAAACTAAAAAATGTAAAACAGGTGAAATTAGCCTTTGATCAAGTGCGTGAAATTGTTTTGAATGAGGAAGGTAAAGAAGGTCTTTCAGTGGATGAGATTATTGGGTATCTATTGCAATGGAGCAAAGAAGACCGAAAAGTGATGCCATTAAAAACGGTTCAAGGCATTTTATGGGAAACGGCCTACAAAACAAGCGAAATAAAAGGCCATGTTTTTGAAGACGTTCCGAGTAGATTGATGGATTGGAAAAATAATGGGGTGCGAATGGGCGTATTTTCCTCTGGTTCCATTGATGCACAACGATTGTTGTTTGGATACAGTGAAACGGGTGATTTAAATAAGTACTTTTCGTTCAATTTCGATACCAATACTGGATCAAAAAGAGAGTCAGAAACTTACCGTAAGATTGCTTCAATAATTAATTTGGAACCACAATCCATTTTATTTTTATCTGATATTGTTGAAGAATTGGAAGCAGCCCAGCAAATTGGCTTTCAAACAATTCAATTAGCGCGTGAAACAACTGTCTCTAATTGGCCAATCTCGGTTACTGATTTTTTGGAAATTAATCTTGAGTGAAACAAAAGTTACATTTCAATTTAAGCGAGATGTCTATATTTGTTACTTAATCTAATTTAACTAAAAGTGTATGAAAACGCTACTATTTGCTACTATGCTGACTTTTATTGCAGCTTGTTCTTCATCATCGAACAATGTCTATGGACAGGTAATCAATAAAAAGGTTGAAAAGGCTGAATTCTCCGCCATGCTGAAGAAACCAGGTTCACAATTGATTGATGTTCGCACTTCTCGTGAATTTGCCAGTGGTTTCATCGCAGGTGCAAAAAATATCGATTATAATGGAGATTCATTTGA
>CAMAQX010000040.1 GCA_945860455.1 Lishizhenia tianjinensis | reverse complement strand
CCCCCAATAAAATGCGTTTGATTTGCGACGAGGAGGGTTGCTTAATTCCATTGATGTATTGGGCCAACAAGCTCTGATTCATTCCGATTCTTTCAGATAAGGCTTTCGCGTTGATCACCTTGTAATTCTCAAAAAAACTAGTAAGGTCATAGGAAAATTTCAACTCTTCTTTTGTGTAAGAGATTCCTTTTTTTTCAAAATTAAAATTAACTGCTTCCAGAAAATTAGCTATTAAGCACTCAAATGATTCTGCCTCGGAGGCAATGAAATTATTTTTCACAGAGGCATGAGCGCTATACCCTTTGTCTTCTTTAAGAATAATAACTTTTATGTTAGGTTTATTCATCGCTTTTTGGTTTTGATATTCGCTTGTTTCAAAATAGCAGTTAAAAGGCCTTTTTTTACTTCTTTACTGGCGTGGTATGGCACAGTTAATTGTTCGTTCTTAATTGGGTGTTCCCAAATTACATGGCTTCCTTTTTGTCTAATTTCAATCCAACCATCTCGTTTCAGTAGGCGGAAAAGTTCACTGTATTTCATGCAAAGGTAATAAATATATTACTATTAATTTTGTTTTTTGACTAAAAAATCTTTAATTGAATAAGACAATCTTTTATGAATATACGAAATAATAATCAAAAAATTGATTATATTCTAAACAAATTAATAAGGCGAATAAATTGAGATTCTTGAAATCAGCATGACATGATTCGACAAGCTCATCATGTGTACGACTGGCTCATCATGCACAAAACTCGCTTATCATATACTCAATAAGCTTATCGAGCCTGCCGAGATAAGCGTTGTTTTATCAATTATTTCTCGTAAATTCAAGTATGTCAAAACCAACCATGTATATTTTAAAATTTGCAAATGATAAATTATATACCGGTAGCACTAAAAATTTAGAAAGAAGATTGAACCAACACCAAAGTGGTGAAGGAGCTAATATAAGCTTGTGTTGGTTGTAGCCCAAAATTGTTTCGTAGATCACAATTCTTCGTTTCTTTTTTCAAAACGAAAACACTATCTTCGGGCACTAAATTTCCCTTATGCTATCTGCTGACTCGCCCCGTAAACTATTTTTGTTGGATGCCTATGCACTGATTTATCGTGCCTACTTTGCTTTTGCTAAAAACCCAAGGATAAACTCGCAAGGACAAAACACCTCCGCCGCGTTTGGTTTTACCAATGTATTGATTGATATCCTGAAAACGGAAAAACCTACACACATTGCTGTTGTTTTTGATCCTCCGGGTGGCTCAACCATGCGCCAAGAAGAATTTGAAGCCTACAAAGCACACCGAGATGAAATGCCTGAAGATATTCGTTCCATGATTCAACCCATCAAACGGATTGTGGAAGCGTTTAATATTCCGCGATTAGAAGTCACTGGATATGAGGCCGATGACGTGATTGGAACTATCGCTTGGAAAGCAGAGGCAGAAGGCTTTTTGACCTACATGATGACTCCCGATAAGGATTACGCGCAATTGGTCACCAATAACTGCTTGATTTACAAACCAGGAAGAGGAGGCAATCCACCCGAAATTATGGGTGTAAAAGAAGTGTGTGCCAAATTTGAAGTAGAAAATCCGCTGCAAGTTATTGATATTTTAGGCCTTTGGGGAGATGCGGCTGACAATATTCCGGGAATTCCGGGAATTGGCGAAAAAACTTCCAAACAGTTGATTAAAACCTTTGGATCGGTTGAAAATCTGATTGCGAATGCACATGAATTAAAAGGGAAACAACAAGAAAATGTGCGCAATTTTGCCGATCAAGGATTGGTTTCAAAGATGCTGGCAACAATCATTACTGACGTTGAAATTGTGTTTGATGAAAAAGCACTCCAGGTAGAGCCCGTTAATGCAGATAAAATTCGAGAAATTTTTACCGAACTCGAATTTGTAGCGCTTGCCAAACGTATCATTGGTGAAGAAATCGTGGTTTCCACCTCATCAAAAAACGCTGCGGTAGCCCAATCAGAAAATCAATTGGATTTGTTTGGTGCCCAAAGCATGCTGGAGCCTCAAGAACCCATTGAAACAGCTTCTTATAAAACTATTGTTACTGAAAAACCGAGCTATCACCTAATCTCAACGGCTACCGAAAGACGTGAACTGATAGATCTATTGCTGAAACAACAACAGGTTTGCTTTGACACCGAAACAACGAATATTGATGCCTTGCACGCTGATTTGGTTGGGTTTTCTTTTTCCTACAAAGCTAGAGAAGGATTTTATGTAGCTGTGCCTGCTGATTTTGAAGAAGCCAAAAAAATTGTGGAAGAATTCAAGCCATTTTTTGAATCAACGTCTATTGAAAAAATTGCACACAACATTAAATACGATTTAAAAGTGCTGAATCGGTATGGGATTAAGGTTTCAGAACCAACATTTGACACGATGATTGCGCATTATTTAATTAATCCGGAAGCGAAACAGAATATGGATTTTCTGGCCAATTATTACTTGAGTTACCAACCCATTTCGATTGAAACACTCATCGGAAAAAAGGGGAAAAACCAAGGGAATATGCGCGATTTAAGTCCGGAAGAAATTGCGGATTATGCCAGTGAGGATGCCGACATCACATTTCAATTAAAGCAAATACTAGAACCAGAAATTCAAAAAGATCACTTGAAGGAATTGTTCTACCGCATGGAAATGCCTTTGGTGGAAGTGTTGAAAGATATGGAAGAGGAAGGCATTGCGATAGACGTTAAAGCCCTACAAGATTATTCCAAGGAACTTGAAAAAACCTTGCTGCGATTAGATAGTGAAATAAAAACGCTTGCGGGAGTTGATTTCAATGTAGATTCCCCAAAACAATTGGGAGAGGTACTTTTTGACCATTTGAAAATTTCCAGCAAAGCAAAAAAAACCAAAACAGGACAATATGCTACTTCGGAAGATGTGTTGATGAAGCACGAAAAAGACCATGCAATTGTGCCCCTTATTTTGGAATTTAGACAGCTGCGAAAATTGAAGAGTACCTATGTTGATCCGCTGCCAACCCTGTGCGATAAAGTGGATGGACGCATTCACACCAATTTTATGCAAACCGTTACAGCCACCGGCAGACTAAGTTCAAACAATCCCAATTTGCAAAACATCCCTATTCGATCTGCCAAAGGAAAAGAAATTCGAAGGGCTTTCGTTCCTCGTTCAGCTGAGTATCAATTGATGGCAGCCGACTATTCGCAAATAGAATTGAGAATTATTGCTGCTTTGAGTGGTGATAAAAACATGATTCAGGCATTCCAACAAGGAGTAGACATCCATACTGCAACTGCAGCAAAAGTGTTTAATATAGCATTGGAAACCGTAACACGCGATCAACGAAGCGCGGCCAAAGCCGTAAATTTTGGAATAATATATGGCCAGTCGGCATTTGGATTATCGCAAACATTGAATATTTCCAGAACCGAAGCAAAAACAATTATTGATAGTTACTTCGAACAATTTGGTCAACTGAAATCCTACATGGACGGGGTTATTCACATGGCACGAGAAAAAGGCTACGTGGAAACAATCATGAAACGAAGAAGGTATTTACCGGACATCAATTCTGCCAATGCAGTGGTTCGCGGTTTTGCTGAGCGCAATGCCATTAATGCACCGATTCAAGGTTCGGCCGCAGACATTATTAAAATGGCTATGATTTCCGTGCATAATTCGATGAAAACGGCGGGTGTTCAATCAAAAATGATTTTGCAGGTGCATGATGAGTTAGTTTTTGATATCCACACTACCGAAAAAGAGATGATGAAAGCCTTGGTAAAAGATGCCATGGAAAGAGCCATTTCGTTAGTTGTTCCTATGGAAGTGGAAATGCAACTGGCAAATAATTGGTTAGAAGCGCATTAAATTGTCATAATTTCTGACGATTTGACAGTAAAACCGTAGTTCTTTATTGCATTTTGTCATTTTTTTTGGTTCTATTGCTGATGGCATATTAATTGACTTTCCCGTTTGTCAAAAAAAATTGAAAAATTTATAACATGGGAAAAATAATAGGAATTGACTTAGGAACCACCAACTCGTGTGTTTCGGTTATGGAAGGTAATGAGCCAGTAGTAATTGCCAATGCAGAAGGAAAAAGAACAACGCCATCTGTTGTAGCATTTGTTGAAGGCGGAGAAAGAAAAGTAGGTGACCCGGCAAAACGCCAAGCAATCACCAATCCAACAAAAACGATTTATTCGATTAAGCGTTTTATGGGGAACTCATTCGACGAAACAACAATGGAAGCAGGCCGCGTACCTTATCAGGTAGTAAAAGGAGATAACAATACTCCTCGCGTAAAAATAGACGATCGTAATTATACGCCTCAAGAAATTTCAGCAATCATTTTGCAAAAAATGAAAAAAACAGCGGAAGATTATTTGGGTCATGAAGTAACAGAGGCGGTTATCACGGTTCCGGCTTATTTTAATGATGCGCAACGTCAAGCGACGAAAGAAGCGGGTGAAATCGCTGGTTTACAAGTAAAACGAATCATCAATGAGCCAACTGCAGCAGCTTTGGCATACGGACTTGACAAGAAAAGCATTGATATGAAAATCGTTGTTTTTGACTGTGGTGGTGGTACGCACGACGTTTCAATCCTTGAATTAGGAGATGGCGTATTTGAAGTACTTTCAACAGATGGTGATACACATTTAGGTGGTGATGACTTTGATCAAAAAATCATTGATTGGTTGGTTCAAGAATTCAAAGACGAAAACGGTGGGTTGGATTTAAGCAAAGATCCAATGGCCTTACAACGATTGAAAGAAGCTGCGGAAAAAGCGAAAATTGAGCTTTCAAGCACTACTTCTTCAGAAATCAATTTGCCATACATCATGCCAGTTGATGGTATTCCAAAACACTTAGTGCGTTCGATGACAAAAGCGAAATTCGAGCAACTAGTAGGGGATTTAGTAATCAGAACGATTGATCCATGTAAATCAGCATTGAAAAATGCAGGATTATCTGTAAATGATATCGATGAAATTATCTTAGTGGGAGGTTCAACACGTATTCCCGCAGTACAAGAAGCAGTTGAGAAATTCTTCGGAAAATCACCAAGTAAAGGAGTAAATCCGGATGAAGTGGTTGCTATTGGTGCTGCTATTCAAGGAGGAGTATTAACTGGAGAGGTGAAAGATGTACTTTTATTAGACGTAACTCCACTTTCTTTAGGGATTGAAACAATGGGAGGTGTACTGACTAAGTTAATTGATGCCAACACGACGATTCCAACAAAGAAAAGCGAAGTTTTCTCCACTGCTAGTGACAATCAACCTTCCGTAGAAATTCACGTAATACAAGGTGAACGTCCAATGGCGAAAGACAATAGAACAATTGGTCGTTTTCACTTAGACGGAATTCCTCCTTCACAAAGAGGTGTGCCACAAATCGAAGTAACATTCGACTTAGACGCGAATGGAATTATTAATGTGAGTGCAAAAGACAAAGGAACCGGAAAAGAGCAAAAAATCCGCATTGAATCATCAACTGGCTTGAGCCAAGAAGAAATCGAAAATATGAAGCGCGAAGCTGAATTAAATGCAGAAGACGATAAGAAAAAGCAACAAGAAGCAGAGTTGTTGAATAAAGCAGATTCAGTGATTTTCCAAACAGAAAAACAATTGAAAGAATTTGGCGATAAAATCCCTGCTGACAAAAAACAACCAATTGACGATGCTTTAGCTGAATTGAAAGCTCAATATGAAGCTAGAAACATAGACAATTTAGAAGCTGCTTTAGAGAAGTTGGAAACTATTTTCCAAGCAGCATCACAAGAAATGTATAATGCATCAAATGCTGGTGGAGAAGCAGGAGCTCCTAACGAGCCAAGTGGAAACCCACAAGAAGAAGTTACTGATGTTGACTTTGAAGAAGTAAACGACAAGAAGTAATCGATTTATTCATACCTTTGAAGCACCCTAATTTTTCTTAGGGCGCTTTTTTTATAAAATATGCTGCACGTAAAACGAATGGAACACGCCACAAGCGCCGAATGGATTGTATTTATCCATGGTGCAGGAGGGAGTTCTTCTATTTGGTTCAAGCAAGTGAAAGCCTTTTCGGATAATTTCAACGTACTTCTAATCGATTTACGAGGGCATGGAAAATCCAAAAATCACGCAACAGATAAAAAATATTCATTCGAGCTTCTAGCAAACGATGTTCTAACCACTTTGGAAAGAGAAAAAATTCATCATGCTCATTTTGTAGGTGTGTCAATGGGCACAATAATTATTCAACAAATTGCTTTGGTAAAACCTTCTGTGGTTAAAACGATGGTGTATTCTGGGGCGATAACCAAACTAACGTTTAAATCACGCTTGTTATTACGCGGAGGCCGCATACTTCATCCGTTTATTCCGTATATGTCGCTCTATTCGTTGTTTGCGCGCATCATCATGCCGAATAAAAACCACAAGCAATCACGGTTATTGTTTATACGCGAGGCACAAAAACTCATGTCTAAGGAATTTAATCGATGGTTTAAATTAACGGCGCGATTAACGGCCTATTTAGCCAAATTGGAATACACCCGCATCGCCATTCCCACGCTTTATATCATGGGAAGCGAAGATCATTTGTTCTTACCGCCGGTTCGCGAAATTGTACAAAAAAATACAGCTACATTGCTCACAATCATTGAAAATTGTGGTCACGTGGTGAATATCGAACAACCGGATTTATTCAACCAACATTCTATTGAATTTATTCATGCGAATGGATAGTTTTTACTATCAGTCATTGTTTACTGTAAACTAAAATTACAGAAAACCTCAGTCATGTGCTAAATATAGGACAACCGGATTTATTCAACCAACACTCGATTGATTTTATTTTAACGAATCAATAAATTCGACGATTTTTTCGCAACACATCTGCAATTCTGTCGGCAAGGTTTGTTCTGGAAACGGATGGCTGGCCCCAAACGTGTGATTTGCACCATGTATAACATGAAGTGATTGTTTTGTCCATTCCGCAATTGCTTCTCCTTCCTCGATGGAAACGGATTCATCTTGATCCCCGTGAAGAATGAGCAGTGGTTTTTTCAATTGCATACACGCTTTACGAATATCCAACTCACTTCGATGCGTTTCAAAATCGGTTAATTGCTCAATGAAATGTGGCATTTCTTGATGAGTCCTGCTATTTTTCACATACCGTACGCCGATTTTTTTCCAATCTTCGAGTATGTCAGATGGTAAATCAAAGCGTTTTTCAATGGAGGATATTGCTGCTATAGTAATAACGGATGAAACTCTGCTATCCGAAGCACAAAGTAATGCAATTCCTCCACCTCGAGAATGTCCAACCAAATGAACATTACAAGTCGTTAAATCAACTTTATTTTGTAACCAATCCAAGGCACAGAGCACATCTTGTTTTTCGTAGGAATAGCGATTTTTAGAAAACGCATCCAAATCCGCAAAGTCTTGTGGCTTTTCAACCGTTGTGCCGTTGTGTGTGATATTAAATGTACAAAAGCCAAAGCCTTTATTTAAAAAATAATCTTTCATAAGATTCCAGGCGCCCCAATCTTTGAAACCCATGTAGCCATGAACAAAAACTAATAAGTTTTGATTGAATTTATCCAGAATAACAAGCTCAATCAAGGCCTCTCTACCGGCCGATCCAATATACGTCTCTTGAAGAACGATCATTTATTTTAATGGAATTTGCTTCAGGGTTTCCAGGTAATACTTCCAGAATTTTTGAACTGATGAAATTTGTACTTTTTCATCCGGTGAATGTGCTGCACGAATATTTGGCCCAAAAGAAATCATGTCTACACCCGGAAGGTGTTTGCTCAAGATTCCGCATTCAAGTCCTGCATGACACGCCTTCACTTTTGGGTCTTCGTGATGCATTTCCTTATACAATTTTTCCATTAGTTGAAGAATCGCTGAATTTGGATTTGGTTTCCACCCAGGATAATCGCCCCCTTGAACCACATCGCAACCAGCATTTTCAAACGCACAACGAATAGTCATAGCAATTTCTGATTTCGTTGACTCAACACTACTCCTTTGTAAGGATTGACTTGTGAAAGAACCAGTTGAAATAATAATTCGCGCCAGACTAGAAGAAGCTTCCACCAATGCGGCAATGTCCGGACTCATTCTAAAAACACCATTTTGAACCGAACAAAGCAGGTTTAAAATTTTCTTGCAATCTGAAGCTGGCATTGCCGATACTGCGGACTCTATTTCTTTAGCCTGAATATTAATTGCCAATTCAATTGACGTATATTCTTCTTTCAAAATCGCGACTCGCGTATCAAATTCAGCATGAAAATGAGGTGCGTCATCTGTGGAAAAAGCAATAACCGCTGTCGCTTCACGAGGAATTGCATTGCGTAAACTACCCCCATCAAACGAAACCAATTGGAAAGAAAGCGATTGACTCAATTCCCAAAGAATACGCGCCATCCATTTGTTGGCATTTCCACGGCCTTTATCGATGTCCATACCCGAATGTCCGCCTAGTAATCCTCGCATGGAAATCTCAATCGTTTTACTTCCAGCAATTACTGGTACTTCAGAATAAGTGTAGTTTGTATTTGTATCTATTCCGCCTGCACAACCGATAGATAATTCATCGTCATCTTCCGTATCTAAATTCAACAAAATTTCACCTTGAAACAATGATCCATCCATTTTCATGGCCCCCGTCATTCCGGTCTCTTCGTCAATTGTAAAAAAAGCCTCAATCGCGGGATGCTCAATCGTGTTAGATCCCAAGACTCCCATAATTGCTGCAACACCAATTCCGTTATCCGCGCCTAGTGTTGTTCCATTTGCTCTTACCCAATCACCCTCAACAATCATTTCAATTCCTTGAGAATCAAAATCAAATACGCGATCCGAGTTTTTTTGATGAACCATATCCAAATGGGATTGAAGAATAACCGTTTTTCGATTTTCCATTCCAGGTGACGCAGCTTTTTTAATAATTACATTCCCAATTTTATCAATCATCGTTTCTAATCCCAAGGAATTCCCAAAGTCCACCATGAATTGACGGACAAGTTCTTCTTTCTTGGAAGGACGAGGAACGGCATTTAAGGATTCAAAATTGGACCAAAGTTTAGTCGGTTGTAAAGAGGAAATACTCATAGCGCTATTTTTAGGTGTAAAATTGCAAAATATTTACCTATTTCGGCTGAGCAATTAAAATTTTCATTTTTCAAGTGGCCTAAAATACTTAATTTAGTAGGAATGAAATCACTGCTACTCATACTTTTTATTTTTGGTTCTCTGAACTCAATGATACTTGCACAAAGTTTAAATCAAAAAGATGCCAGCGGAAAAAAAACGGGTAAATGGGTAATTTATCAAAAAGGAACCAAACTAATTTACGAAGAAGGAACATTTGTCAACGGTAGAAAAGAAGGGTTATGGAAACGCTATCATTCGGATGGAAAAAACATTCAAATCGAAGCAGTTTATAAGAACAACAGACCAATGGGTTCATACACTAAATATTACCTCAATGGTAAGATCAGGGAAAAAGGAAATTTAGTATTAAATCTATACAAAGATTCGTTAACGCGGCACTTTGAAAATGGGAAAATAGAATATGCTGGAAATTTTAATCAAACAGGAAAAGAACAAGGTAAAATAAAGTATTTCTATGAAAACGGAAATTTAGAATACGAATATGAGGCAATGAATGGTGCACCAACCGGTAAGGCTACTCGATATTTCGAAAATGGAAAAATAAAAGAAGAAATTAGTTATGGTTCAAATGGGGCAATATTATCCTCTGTTAAGGCAGAATCGGGTGCAGCAAACACCATTACTTCATATTCAAAAACAGCAATTAAAGCACCTTTATTAGGAACCCCACGCACCCGGGGGAAACCATTTTTACCAAATGATTACAATAAATGTTATACCCCCAATGATGAAATTTGGCAAGACGGACAATTCAAAAATGGTCAATTATGGGAGGGGAAGGTATACGAATATGACAAAGATGGAATATTAATCAAAGTCAAAATATACAAAGCGGGGTTTTACCATTCAGATGGGCAATTATAATTTTACTTTTTCTGAAATAAATAAGCACTATAAGCGAGTAAGCTTGGAATTCCAATCAGGAAAATAAAAGCAATCATTTTGCCTTTACCTGTTAAATAAAAGTCAGTTATCCCCAATGATTTCAAATCATTTGGTTCATATCCCAAGCCCACAAAATAGGATAAACTTAACGGAACTTCTCTTTCAATACCCAGTTTACCAAAAACGATTATTCCCGAAAACAAGTTTATTGGAAAAACGAATAATGGTATTGTAATAATCAAAAATGCAATCAAAAATACTTTTAATGGTCCTAACTTCAATAGTGTTTTCATAGCAGAAATATCCTTTAATAGTGGCGAAAGGTAATAAATTTAAATAATCAATTAGACCCAGAAACACGAATAAATATGAACCCAATGGATTAAATGAATAACCATTTTTTTAAACTGAAGGAATTTGTCTATTTTTATGTACTCAATGGGGTTATATTCAAATAAACAGCGGTGGAAAATATTTCTATTAATTGGCGCCTTAGTGTTGTTCATTATTTCCTTGTATGTATCAAATGTAATGGTTTCCGACTTAAGCAAACGAGAACGAGAAAAGGCAACTCAGTGGGCGGAAGCAATAAAAAAGAAATTAGAGTTAGTTAAATTAACCAACCGAACGTTTACCAAACTTCGAAATCGGGAAAAACAAGAGGTAAACACGTGGATAGATGCAACACGCTCCCTCTTTTTATCGCCCATTGAAGGTGATGCAAGTATCCAATTAGCGTTTTCAATTATAAACAAAAATACGGACATTCCAGTCATTGTGTTGGATGATCAAAACATTGTTACTAATTATAAAAATACGCCCATCGATACAGCTGAAATTCGTGCATTGTATCCACTAAAAACGACAGTTGAACGCACCAAATTATTAGATGACACCCTTCAAAAAACTGCGTTACTTTGGAAAAATACAGGGCGATCATTTACTGTAGATGTTTTTGAGGGGATGACAATGACCTGCGCCTATTTTGATTCCAAGGAGCTCATACAGCTTGAAAAAGAACGCGATTCCATTATCCATGCTTTTAATAAGGAATTGATTGAAAACCAAGATCAAATACCTGTGTTATTGGTTGATTCCAAAACGGGGAAATCGATTGGTAATAATTTGAAAATTAATCAATTATCCGCGGGTCAAAAAAGCGATTTCCTCACTGCTTTTAAACAAAAAAACCCACCTATTATTTTAGATTTCAAAGATGGGACAAGAAACTTAATTTATTACGATGAAAGTGCTGAACTAAAAAAATTACAATGGTATCCAGTCATTCAATTTATTATTATTGGATTATTCGTTTTCACGGCTTATTTAGTGTTTTCAACTTTTCGAAAAGCAGAACAAAACCAGGTTTGGGCAGGCATGGCTAAAGAAACGGCTCATCAATTGGGGACGCCTTTATCTTCGCTGATGGCTTGGGTACAATACTTGGAAACCCAACATGTTGACCCAATGATTGTGAAAGAAATGCAAAAAGATGTGGATCGACTTGAAATTATTACAGATCGTTTTTCAAAAATCGGTTCTGGAGCTAAAATGGAGAATAAGGACTTGGTGGTAACCATCGGGAATATCTTGGACTATTTAAGAACCCGCATTTCCGATAAGGTAACTGTTGATTATCGCATTATCAATGAAGGCCCAATTTTTTTAAAACACAACCCTTCGCTTATTGAATGGGTGATAGAAAATATTTGCAAAAACGGTGTAGATGCAATGGAAGGAAAAGGAAAATTACAGGTTCAAATTGCACAGGAAAACAGCTGGATTCACATTGATATTTTAGATACGGGGAAGGGAATGTCTAAAAAACAATATGCGCGAATTTTCAAACCAGGCTACACCACCAAAACACGCGGATGGGGCTTAGGATTAACATTAGCTCACAGAATCATCAGAAACTATCACCAAGGAAAATTAGTTGTCTTACATTCCGAAGTTGGCGTTGGATCGTGCTTTCGAATTTCATTACCTGCTACGCTATCTAAAAGCGATAACCAAATTTTAACCCAACATTAAAATGTAATTTAACATCAAATGTTCGGGATTTTATAAATTCCCATTCATTGGTGTTGGGGTTCATTTGCGGAACCATACTTTGATTTGTTAATCCTGCTAAGCCAACCCCGCTGTAAATATCCAAGAAAATATGATCATCCATGCAATAGACATAACCGATTCCAAGCCGATAAATATTTTTCTGGTCGTATTCATTAAAAATCCATGTTTCATTGCCAATTGTTGAAACGGTTTTATATTGTGTTCTATACCTTCTAACTTTATAATCCATGCTTAAATACAATGCCTCACCAGGTATAAACGGATAATACTTAATGCCTGCATTCATACTCATTCCGAGCAATATTCTACGACTTTCAGGCTGAACAGTTTCTTGAACAAATTCGCGGAGATAATTTCTTAGAACTACTCCAGCACCAAATTCTACGCTCACTTTTTTAGATAAAACACGCTCGTAATAACCCGATAAGTCTCCCATAAAAATTTCTTGAACGCCTAGTTTAACCTGATTTTTATAAACATGAAATAGGGGTGGGTGTTTTTGTCCGTAGCCAAAAGAAGCAAACAGAAATAAAAATAGAAAATAGAAAACAAGCGTTTTTTTCATAGGCTATTAACCTGTCATACGACTAAACTCAAAAGATGTTTCTCTTTTCTGTACCTATTCCTCTAGATATCATTTTCCAATCCGATGATTCCAACTCAATTTCAAGCAATTGACCTGTTTTTAAGGAATGGTATTCATCTGTTAAGAACGATGCTAAATCGCTCAATCCGGGGTTATGACCAATCAACAACACATGCGAAAACACATTAGGAATGCCTTGAATAAAGTGAAATAACTCATCAGAAGAAGCCCCATATAATTCAGTGTGAAATGAACAGGTTCCTACATTGAGATATAATAGTTTCCATGTTTCCTTTGTTCGAGATGCAGCGCTGCAAAAAACAGCATCAACAGTAAGTGATTCTCGATAAATAGGAGCTGCATTAAGAATACAATTTTGCCCTGTTGAGGATATTTTTCGATCAAAATCCTTACCCGAAGCAGAAAACAATTCTGCTTCAGCATGCCTCAGTAAATACAATTTTTTAAGGGCGGAAATTGAGGTCATTACTTACACGTTGGCCGTTTTTAAATAGTATTTCCTTAGTTAGTTTCCCTTTTTCGTTATATAAGCGCATGGGGCCATCTAAACGTCCATTTTTATAAACCGAGGATTGAATTCGCTTTCCTCGTCGGTCAAACTGCTGTGTTAACCCATTCAATTTGCCGTTTTTATATTCATTCTGAACTGCAATTAATCTTCCTCCAGGATGATAGGCAAACCATACGCCATGTTTTTCCCCTTTTCGGTATTTTCCTTCCTCGGTAACTTGAAAATCTTTATTGGAAAAAGTGACAAACTCACCATGTTGAACAGATAATTGCTTTACCCTGCCTTTGAGAATTAAATCATTTGCCTTCGATTTTTTTCGGACTACTTTAAAATTGATGATATCCTTTGGTCTACCATTTTCATACAACTCAATCCATTTGCCGGTTTGCAAATCATTTTTATA
>CAMAQX010000039.1 GCA_945860455.1 Lishizhenia tianjinensis | reverse complement strand
CTTCTACTATTGCCAACGGTATTTTTTGCCCAACAGACAAGTACAATTAAGGGGAAAATCACTGATAATTCATCTGATCAACCCATTGTTGGTGCGAAAGTAAACATTCAAAATAAGTACAGGTCTTTCTCTAATTCAAATGGGGTGTTTGAACTTACAAATGTCCCTTTTGGTGAATACGTCATAGTAGTCACAATGTCTACCTATGACACAGTGAAAGTTAAATTAAGTGTCAACAAAGCAATTATTGAACGAAATTTAGAATTGGGCGGGAGTGTTGAATTTGCAGAAATAGAAGTGATTGGTAATATGGTTAAAGACAACGTGCCAATTGCCGTAACAAGAATTCCCACTCAAAAAATCATTGAAGAATTAGGCTCTCGTGATTTACCCATGTTATTAATGGGAACTGCCGGAGTTTATGCTACCACTCAAGGAGGTGGAGATGGTGACGCGCGAATTAATGTTCGTGGATTTGATCAACGAAATGTGGGGGTAATGATAGATGGAGTTCCGGTTAATGATATGGAAAACGGTTCGGTTTATTGGTCCAATTGGTTTGGTCTAGACGCAATAACATCTCAAATGCAAGTGCAAAGAGGATTAGGAGCAACCAAAATTGCCATGCCTTCCATTGGTGGAACAATAAATATTCTTACACAAGGAATTGGAAACAAAAAAGGGGGAATGTTGAAACAAGAATATTCAACGGGGAATATGTTACGAACCACCTTTTCCTATAATACGGGAATGACCAAAAGTGGATGGGGATTAACCGTTTCAGGTTCTTACAAACAATCGGATGGTTGGGTTTATGGAACGCCTAGTCAAGGTTTTTTTGGGTATGGAAAGCTTTCAAAAAAAGTAAAAAATCACTTAGTAACTCTTTCTGCATTTGCTGCTCCTCAATGGCACGGACAAAGGTCATTTAACCAGGCTATTCAATATTTCAGTAATGATAAGGCACGTGAATTAGGCGTTGAGGTAGATACTAATCAGGCGTTCTATGACATGGGAATAAGATTTAATCAACATTGGGGTTACAGAACAAATGAAAATGGTAAACGAGAGATTCTTAACGAAAGACGAAACTTCTATTGTAAGCCTCAAGTAACACTAAAAGACTTTTGGAAAGTAAATGATAAATTATCCATTTCCAATTTGGCCTATATGTCTATTGGAAGAGGAGGAGGTACAAGTATTTTTAATTCTTCTGCATTACTCCGAGATTCCAGTGGATTAATTGATTGGGATTTAGTGGAACAAGAAAATAAAGTAAATTCATTATTTGGGACTCCAAATGTAGATCCATATTATCATCCAACACAAATTAAATCAAGTCAAATATTAGTTTCAAGCATTAACAACCATTTTTGGGTAGGTTATTTGGGACAGTTTAACTATAACATTTCCAAAAAATTAGAAGTGTCTGGTGGAATAGACGTTCGGTATTACGAAGGACGCCATTATCAGCGAATAGAAGATTTATTGGGTGGGGATTATTTTATAAATGACACCGATAAAAATGCTACCAGTCCGATGAAGTATGTGGGGGATAAAATTGCCAAAAACCAATTTAATGCTGACCGCTCGGGGTTAGTTCAATGGACTGGGGCTTTTGGACAAGTTGAATACTCAAGTGATAAGTGGTCTTATTTTATTAATCTATCCGGTATCGTTAATGGGTACAAAGGAATCGATTATTTTCAAAAACGTACGTTGGATTTAGGAGACACGGTTATACAAGTTGGCGCCAATGATTCAATTAACTACAACGGACAGTTGTATACTACAAATTCTCCGGGATTAAAATACGTTAGCACGGATTGGAAATTTTTACCTGGTTTCACATTCAAAAGTGGAGTGAGTTATAAATTAGATAAATTTTCGAATGTATATATGAATTTAGGCTTCTTAAACCGAACTCCTCAATTTTCTAATGTGATCGATAATAATACCAACACATTTTTTGGAGAAATCTTGAATGAGCAAATTCTTGCAGCAGAAGGAGGGTATAATTTTGCCAATAAAGTGTTTGGAATCAACTTTAACGCCTACGCTACAAACTGGAGAAACAAGCCATTCCCTTATGGAGTAGCTGTTCCAGACCCGAACGATCCAACAGAATTTATCCGTGTGAATATTAATGGAATGGACGCTGTTCACTTAGGCGGAGAAATTGACATTGCCTATAAGGTGACCAAAAAAATATCCACTGAATTGATGTTCTCTTATGGAGACTGGTTCTGGAATTCTTCTAAAACGATTTTTATCCCACAATACGATTCACTTGAATTCAGCTTTGATGCAAAAGGGGTTCATGTGGGTGACGCAGCCCAAACCGCCTTTTCTGCTGCAATCAGATATGAACCTATAAAAAATATGTATTTTAGATTACAGGGGCAGTTTTTTGACAGATATTACGCCAATTTTGATCCGTTTTCACTTCAAGGCACTAATGGCGGAAGAGAATCTTGGGTAATGCCGTCTTATTACTTATTGAATTTATTTGGTGGTTATAAAATCGAATTTAAAAATTCAGCCTTACTTTTAAACGGTTCAATTACGAATTTACTGAATTCAGTATTTATTTCTGATGCAACAAATAACAGGAATGATATTTATCAAGATTTTGATGCCAAATCTGCTACAGTAATGTTTGGACAAGGTTTTCGATTTAATGTTTCAATAGGTCTTCAATTTTAATTTCAATTATGAAAAAATTCATTTTAACCGGTGTTTTAGCAATCTCTTCACTTTTTGCTAGTGCCCAAACGATTGCTGATGCTCGTAATGTGGGTATTGGTCAAACTGTAACCGTTAAAGGAGTTGCGGGAAATGGATCCGAATTAGGGAACATTCGCTATTTGCAAGATGGTACAGCTGCTATTCCAGCATTTGGTAGCAATTTAAGCTCCGTACAACGAGGAGATTCAATTACCGCTACTGGTGTATTATTTGACTTCAGTGGTTTATTAGAAATTTCTCCAACGAGTAGTTTTGTTAACCACGGTGCTGTTGGTGCTCCAACACCTCAATTAGTTCCATTAGCAAGTATTAATGAGGCGCTTGAAGCTCAATTGGTGCGCGTTGATAACGTTACGTTTGTTCAAACAGGGAATTTTGCAACCGGAAATAGTACAGTACAAATTACAGATGGTACAACAACCTTGGATGTTCGAATTAATGGTTCAACCGTTATCGATGGAACTGCAATACCAACTGGTCCACTTACTATCATAGGGTTGGTTGGACAGTTTAATGCGAATTATCAATTAGTTCCTAGAGATTTAAATGATATATTTCCATACGTAGCTCCAGCGAGAGAAATCAATGTGAAAATGGGCGGTTTAACAGTATTGAATAATGGAACTTACGTTATTGGAACAACTGCCGCTACAACAATTACTATTGAAAATACAGGATCACAAACTTTAACTATTTCGGGCACGACACTTTCAGGCACAAATGCAAGTGATTTTAATACTACCTATACAACAGGAACTGTTTCAGCGTTAGGCAACCAAACTTTTACATTAAACTTCGCACCAACAGGAACGGGATCAAGAACAGCAACACTTAGTCTTGCTAATAATGATAGTGATGAAAATCCTTATGTAATTACTTTATCAGCAGTTGGAACGGATAACTTGGCTACTGAACCAACATCCAATCCAACAGGCTTAACATTTCCTCTAATTAAAGCTTATACTCTTGGTGGGCAATACAATGCTGGCGTTAATGCTGAAAAATATGTGGTGTTATGGAAAACTGGCTCAGCAGTTACTGGAGTGCCAACAGACGGATCTACCTACAAAAGGGGTGATGTAATTGGTGATGCAAAAGTTGCCTATATCGGAAGCGGTATGAGTTTCACGCCACGTCACGTAATTGCAAATCAAAACTTACATTTTGCTGTTTATGCGTTCAATGGTCCTGATGGTTTTGAAAATTACAAAACTACTTCTCCAGCAACTGGGAATGTAACTACTCAAGGGCAACAAATAGGAAACTATTATGCTGGAATTAACTCTAATGCTACTTCTTTTTTGAGTGATCTTTCTGCACTTATAAATCCACACAACTTCATTTCTTATTTTAACTATAAAACGACAATGATGAATCAGTTTGAAATCAGAGATACAACTGCTGGTCAATCGTTTGTAGTTTGTTCGTACTCTGGAGAGCGCAAGGTATTTAATGATCCGTTTGATTGGACTGCAACAGGATATTCACGAGAGCACACATATTCACATTCTTGGATGCCTACATTTCCAGCTGATAACCCTGAATTAAAAGAATACAACGACCAACACAATTTGTATCCTACAAACCTTCAAAATGCAAATACGCCACGTAGTAATTTACCGATGGATATAATCGTTGGAACGCCTGTGTTTTCCTATTTAGATTGTGCAGTTGGTTACAATAGTTCAAACCAAATGTGTTTTACGCCTCGTGCAGAAAACAGAGGAAATGCAGCCAGAGCTATTTTCTATATGGCTACGTGTTACAACGGTCAATCGGGGAATAACTGGCAAATTCCAACCAATCAAAGTCAAGCAATTTTGAAAGCATGGCATTATGCTGATTTACCAGACAATTACGAAATTGCACGTAATGAGTTTATTTATTCACTTCAAAACAACAGAAATCCTTACGTTGATTCAATAGACTTCGTTTGTCATGTGAATTTTTCAAATATGACGTATGATGCATGTCAAGTTGGATTACAAGAAAAATTAGAAAGTAATTTCTCTATTTTCCCAGTGCCAGCGAATAATAAAGTATATGCCCAGATAAATGGTCTAAATATTACTTCCTACCAAGTTGTTGATGCGCAAGGAAGAGTTATTGCAGAAAGTAACGCTATTGACGTCCCTGTATTAGAATTAACTGCCAATCAGTTTAAATCTGGAATGTATATTCTTGCAGTTGGTACAGCTTTTGGCACTGTTCAACAATCTTTCATCATTGAATAATGTTTAAGATATTTCTTACACTATGTATTGGAGCAAGCCTACTGGCTTGCTCTTCTCATTTACAGGTGTCTTCCAACCGAATTGCAATTGGAAATACAATCGCGGGCAACAGATCCACAGATAGCATCATCAAACCGTATCGTGATTCCATGAATCTTACTATGGGTAAAATTATCGCCCTTTCTGAAAACGATTTTATTGTGGAAAGACCCTCATCCAATTTAATGAATTGGGTGGCAGATGCGATTTTCATACAACAAACCCAAACGATTAAAACGAAAACTCCCATCATTTGCTTATTCAATACAGGCGGCATTCGTTCTAGTTTAGGTAAAGGCAATTTAACGATTGGTGATTTCTTTAAATTAATGCCTTTCGACAATACGCTTGTTTGGGTTGAAATGCCCATTGAAACGCTGGCTGAAGTCGGAGCCTTCGTTACTAAAACTGGAGGAGAACCACTGTCTAATTGTACGGTTCAAAATGGAAAACTCCAATTAAACTCCATGCCCGAAGGTACCACCCACTTTATCATTATCACCTCAGATTATTTGGCATACGGAGGCGATAAAATGGACTTTTTCAAAAAAGGAAAAATCATCAATGAAACCGGTAAATTGATGCGCGATGTGCTAATTGAACATGCCAAACAACAATCTACATTAATTTCAACCAATGAAATTCGCGTTTTTAAATAGGAATAACTATGAATAGAAGAAAGTTTGTTCGAAATTTATCCCTTGGAACCGGAGCCCTTGTACTGAGTGCTCCCAGTTTCAGTCAATCGTTATTTACTAAAAAGACTCAGAAAATAACGATCCTTCACACCAACGATACCCACTCCAATATTGATCCATTTCCGGATAATCATTCCAAATTTCCAGGAATGGGAGGCGTTGCCAAGCGACATGCGCTTATTCAGCAAATACGACAAGAAGAAGAACATGTATTGCTTTTAGATAGCGGAGACATTTTTCAAGGAACACCTTATTTTAACTTGTTTAATGGCGTTTTGGAAATGAAACTGATGAGCGAATTAGGATATGATGCGGCAACCATGGGTAATCATGATTTTGATATAGGTTTGGAAGGATTTAAAAATGCCAAACAATACGCTAATTTTCCATTTCTCTGTGCCAATTATGATTTTTCAGAAACCATACTGAATGGCGAAACGCAACGATATACGCTTTTCAGCAAAGGAGGATTGAAAATTGGAGTTTTTGGAATAGGTATTGAATTAATGGGGCTTGTACCATCCGATAAATTTGCCAAAACCAAGTATTTAGATCCGATAATCACGGCAAATGAATTGGCCAAGGAATTAAAAAATAAGGGCTGTGAATTGATCATTTGTTTGTCCCATTTAGGATATGATTACGCGGATAACTCCAAACTTTCAGACAGAAAACTAGCGAAACTTTCGTCCCACATTGACCTCATTCTTGGAGGACACAGCCATACTTTTTTAGAAAAACCTACGGTTGAACTAAACCAAAAGGGACAACCCGTAGTCATCAATCAAGTTGGGTATGCAGGGTTGTATGTAGGTCGAATTGATATAGACATTCAACAAGGAATGGTTGGGCGATTGATGGAGGTGATGTGATTTATTTATTTTAAATGTCTTATCTTTAATTAAAAATTGGTGATAATTTGATCCTATTACAAGGGTTATTAATAAAAGATTTCGCAAACAAATAAGAGATATCATGAAACCAATCTATCCCATGTTAGTTGTTTCTTTTAGAGCGCTTATACTACTTTCCGCTTGTAGCAAAAAACTTTACAAGAAAAACAAAAAATACCGTTGTTCTGTTCACCATTATTCCTGGACCGGTGGATTTCATTACGATACGCTCTACGTTGATACGATTGAAGTGAAACGCGAAGGAGATTACATTACATTACTTGGTAATCAATTCTTTGTAGATTCAGTCTGGAAGGGCAATAAATTCAAGGAAGGATATGTGCATGAACACAGAGAAATTCAATTTATGAGGGATAGCATTTATTTTTCAATGTATAGTGGAGGACTTGGTGGCGGTGATGGAACCAACTACATTGGAATAAAAATAGATTGAATAAAAAAGCCCACCGGAATTTCCAATGGGCGAATCAATTATTTGTGAAACCTATTAAGCGTCTATTTTCGCGTATTTCGCATTTTTTTCAATAAACTCTCGTCGTGGTGGAACGTCGTCTCCCATTAACATAGAGAAGATTTGATCGCACTCAGCAGCATTATCAATTGTTACTTGTCGAAGTGTTCGTTTTTCAGGATTCATGGTAGTTTCCCACAACTGCTCTGCGTTCATCTCACCTAAACCTTTATATCGCTGCACATTGACGGAAGATTCTGTTCCGCTGCCTTTTAATTCTTGAATCAAGCGATCGCGCATATCTTCATTCCAAGCATAATCTGATTTGGTTCCTTTTTTCACTTGATAAAGCGGGGGTGTAGCAATATAGATATACCCATTTTCTATCAACTCTTTCATGAAACGGAAAAAGAACGTTAGAATTAGCGTCTCGATATGCGAACCATCTACATCGGCATCACACATGATGATAATTTTGTGGTAACGCAACTTATCAAGGTTCAACGCTTTTGAATCTTCTTCTGTTCCAATTCGAACACCAAGAGCCGTATAAATATTTTTTATCTCTTCGTTTTCAAAAATCTTATGTTGCATGGCTTTTTCCACGTTCAAGATTTTTCCACGAAGCGGCATAATTGCCTGAAAATGACGGTCTCGACCTTGTTTTGCCGTTCCACCCGCGGAATCTCCCTCGACGAAGTAGATTTCACATGCAGCAGGATCTTTTTCGGAGCAATCGGCCAATTTGCCAGGCAAACCAGAACCAGTAAGCACGTTTTTACGTTGAACCATTTCACGCGCCTTCCGAGCTGCATGACGTGCCCGAGCAGCCAAAATCACTTTCTCAACAATTAGTTTTGCTTCAGCCGGATGTTCTTCCAAATAGGAGGACAACATTTCAGAAACTGCCTGGCTAACCGGTGCGGTAACTTCTCTGTTTCCTAATTTTGTTTTTGTTTGTCCTTCAAACTGAGGTTCTTGTACTTTAACAGAAACTACTGCTGTTAATCCCTCGCGGAAGTCATCGGCATCAATTTCAATTTTTTCTCGCGCTAAGATTCCAGATTCCGTTGCGTATTTTTTCAAGGTATTTGTCAATCCACGACGGAAACCTGATAAATGAGTCCCCCCTTCATGTGTGTTGATATTATTGACGTATGCTTGAATATTCTCTGTATAAGATGTATTATATGTCAAAGCCACTTCAACCGGCACATTTTCTCTTTCTCCTTCGAAATAAATTACATCGGAAATAAGTGCTTCTCTGTTTCGATCTAAGTATTGAGCAAATTCTCTCAATCCCCCTTCTGAATGGTAGGTAGTCATTGGTGATTCGCCATTTTCATCTTGATCACGAAAATCGGTGAGTGTTATGGTAATTCCTTTGTTCAAAAAGGCTAACTCACGTATACGAGCAGCGATTGTATCGAAATTATATTCAGTGAATTCAAAAATTGAACCATCTGGTTTGAACGTTACTTCAGTTCCGGTTTCATTGGACTCACCAACAACTTTCACATCATATAATGGCTTACCTATGCTATATTCTTGTTGAAAAATCTTTCCTTCTCTTCTAACTGTCGCCTTCAAAGCAATTGAAAGCGCATTCACACAGGAAACACCAACTCCGTGAAGCCCACCAGAAACCTTGTATGTATCTTTATCAAACTTACCTCCTGCATGCAATACAGTCATAACCACCTCGAGGGCAGATTTTTTCTCTTTTGTATGCATCGCAGTTGGAATACCGCGTCCATTATCTTTTACTGTGATTGAGTTATCTTCGTTAATAAAAACATGAATTGTGTCACAATGACCCGCCAATGCTTCATCAATTGAATTATCTACAACCTCATAAACAAGGTGGTGAAGCCCTTTTATTCCAGTATCCCCAATATACATGGCTGGACGTTTCCGAACTGCCTCCAAGCCTTCTAATACCTGAATATTATCTGCTGAATAATTACTTCTATCTATTTCCTCTTCGCTCATAATTTCGCTTTCTTCTTATTATAAATCAATACTCGCAAAGATAACAAACAAGGTGCGTGAAGTCAAGAAAAACAAAGGTGTTTAGTACAGAATTATTAACAACATTTCAACCTTTTAAGCCTTTATTTAGACTTCGTTGTCTCTAAAAGCGGAAGGCATTAAACTCGGAATGATTTTTAGGAAAATGGGAAGTAATAGACTACCCCCAGGGATTAAAAAAATAGCGAGCGAAGGCATTGATTTCATAATGTCCATCAATTGCATTTTCACTTGTTCTTTTTCCTCTTTCGTTAAGTCTCGCTGGGTTGATTTACCCAACAAAATCATCAGTTCCTTGCTTTGTTGAATTTCCAACACCAACTTGTCTTTATTGCGCAGTAGGATTTTTCCCCACCGTTTGGACAAATTAGAAAACAGAATATCGGCCGAGGAACTTCCCAAATAGGGGATTTCACGCGTATGGCCCAAAATGAATGCTGTGTTGAACGTTAAAGCTAAATCTACCTCAACCTCCGAAATAGCTAGTTCCTTCGCTAATTGAATTAAAAATAAGCGTTCTTCTTCATGAATTTCGCGGTTGCAGGAAATAATAAACGCACAAAAATAAAGGATGTAATATTTAAATTCAATCGATTCATTTACAACTAGTTGCAAATCTGGAAGAAAATTAGGTTTTTTAAACAATGACTCTAATTGATCATCTTCGTTTTCATTGAGGCGAGCGCTAGCTAAAAAATAAGCAAACAATTTTTCCTCTGATTCAGTTAGTTCTTGATCTGAATGTGCGGCACCAATAAAGCAATTCATTGATTTCTCCGTCAAAACCTGGAAGGGTCGAACCGCTGTAGTTTGAAGAAATTCCTGAAATAAAATTACGTCCAAAAAAACAAATGAATTCGTAAGGGTGCTCAACCATACTCTGGTTTCAATGAGTCTTTTGTTTAACTCCAGTCGTTCGTCAATAGCTAACTCAATGGAATGAAACACCGATTCTTTTTTAAAGAAAGATAAAAAATCGAATGAATTTTTTGGTTTAACGGTAGAATAATAATTCGCCAAATCTTCAATGAACTGATCTTTGTAAAATTTGTTCCCATTATGTTTCAGATGAACCCATAACAAGGTCTCAAAAAACAAAGATTTTAATCGATCGTGATAGGTCCAATTTTGTGTTTTTGGATTTGGATAAAACAATTGTGAAAGCGGAATACCGAACAATAATCCCGTATTTCTACTCAAAGAAATTAAATCATCAGATTCTGCTAATCGATCTAAAAAAGCAATCTCCTTTTTTTCGATTAAATCACAGTACTTTTCAATCCAACCGGATGATCCAGGATAATACACTTTTTTACTTTAACGCATAGCGAATAGCAAATCCTCCGCCCCATGTAAAGAGTTGAGTTGTACCAATCAATTGAATAACTGGCCCAGAGTCTAGCGCTATATTCAGCGGAAAATCTTGAAAGGTATAATCGAGACCAATTACGCCATTTGCGCTTAAATAAAACGAATTGCCAAATCCAACGGTTGGTCCAGCACCCAAATACCAGTCTAACCCTGTTGGTTCAGGAAGTGGTTTTTGAATTTCAAATAATCCAGACAAATATAACCCGCCACCAAATCCGCCTATAGAAAACTCGGCAGCGGTGCTTCTAGTAAGCATTTTTTTTTGCGTTCAATCCACCTAACGATGGATATCCCCCCTTTAATCCAATGGCCATTTTATATGATTGAGCAAAGGAAAATGCTGAAATCAGCAACACCCCAAGGAATAAAATCTTTTTCATGGTATAATTTTTTTCAAAATTACAATTTACCAGCAAGTGTTACTGCTTTTTGTTTCGTAAAAAATACACCTCCATCTGTTGAAAAGACTTCAACAACGAGCACATACACACCAATACTTGCCTTTACTTGTTTGTCAGTCACACCATCCCAAATGAACGTGCCAGACGTTCCCAATAATTCATTGGTGAAAATGGTTCGAACTAATCGTCCGCGATCATCAAAAATTTGGGCTTTTCCAAGCATAGCAGGACTGTTAAGTGCGTAAGCAATTTGTAAAACATCTTCATATCCATCATTGTCTGGGGAAAAAATATCCGTTGTTAAAGAAATTTCACCATTTGAAACTGCAGGACGATATTGTGAATTGATTCTACCCGGAGTTCCAAAACCGATGTCTTCAGCTGCTGAATGCCAATTAAATTCACTTGAGGATACTCCAGAAGGATCTATACGCTCTAGTGAAACTCCATCTGTGACATCTAACAAATCAAAATGCCAGGCATCTAGGTAAGAAACTTTGTCAATTATTTCCGAATTATATAGCAGGTATACTGTTCCAGAATCGTTGTTGAAGCTTGGCATTTCTGTAAATAAGAACCTACCCGGGATTGCAAAAGGATAATTCTGTTTTACAAAATTGGAGTCTTTTCCCAACACCACATAATCATTCGGTTGAAGGATATAATTGATTGGAATTATTTTAAAATTATCAATCGTATCGTTGTCAAAATTCGCTAATTGCCAATCTTTTAAATTCACCACCTTAGAGGAATTATTATATAGCTCAATCCAATCTTGTCCACCTGTCAAAGGATTTTGAAGAACTTCATTTATCACTACATCTCCTGGTTGTGGGGTTTCTGGCAAAATAAAAGTGCCACTTCGATCGGTTTGATTCAACCAACAATCAGCAATCGATTGAATATTGTATGTATAAAGTTGAGAGCCTTGCAAATTTTCATTGAATTGAATCGTCATTAAATTTGGATGTGCCCCTAACACAAATTTATTTTGAATGGTCAAATTTGGAGTAAAGGAGAGCACCGAACTGGTTAGTGATGTTGAGTCCATTCCTTCATTAAAATGCAACTCTAAAAAATTAGGCGCAAGTGCCAAAGCAAGAATTACCTCCGGAATACCCGTATCAGGTGTTAAATTCCAAACAGAATTTACGTAACCCGGAGTTCCTCCTAAAATCCAATTGGAAGCAATCCAATTATCGGCATCTGAACAAGGATCATTGGGGTTGATTAATTCCAAAGAATATCCACCATCTTGTTTAATATCATCTCGGTACCAATCATCAGTATAGGTCAACTTGTCAATGATTTGTCCATACGTATCTTTCAAGGACACATCGTCTCCTGCATTGTTTAAGCTTGGGAAACTTGTTACTCCTAAGGCCGTTGTGTTTGTAAACAAAGGAATACTTGCTGTTGCCGTTAACACTTTATATTCACCAGGTAGCAACCAGCCTTCGGTTATTGTTCCGTCTGAAGAAGCGTCGCCGATTTTCCAGCCGGTCAAATTAAAAATCTTGTTGCTTTTATTGTATACTTCCACAAATTCTACTTCGGGCAATCCAATTAGAGGGGTTGGATCTGGGAAAAATTCATTAATGATTACATCACCTGGAATTACAGAGTCAGCAACAAGATATTGAAAGTCGGTGCTTGAAACTACATTTAGATTATTAGAAACGTCTGAAATGTTTGTAGCAATTAGATTGTATGTCGTTCCATTAATTAGTGGCGTTGTTGTAGTTAAATGCACAATTGATGGATTAACACCATCAATAACAGCCAAAGACGCTCCAATTGTTGGATTAAACACATAATTACCTGCAATTTGAGCACTCACTGGATCCAAGGCTTCATTGAAATAGGCGTCTACTTGTGTGGCAGAAATAGCAATGGCTGTATCTAAGAGAGGGGGTTGATTGTCAATGATTTCATTTCCGATATAGATATTATCGTAATAAAATTTAGTGGCATTGCTGATGGTGTATGTGTCAATCATTCCAAAGTGTGTGCCTAATAGAACGGATAAATCTGATGCGGTTGCTTGTAAAACAAAATTCTGCCCTCCGGTAAGATCAGCATATAAACTCCAATCGCCGAGTGCAGACCTCTTAACTCGAACAGAAGCAACAAAACTATTAGCAATTTGCCCATCCAATCCGGAACAAAGCAAGATTGATACTCCGGCTTCCAATTTAAACAAGCGAATTGCATCTAATGCATTAGCCTCACCAAATAAAAGATAATACCCATTTTGAACCAAGTTCAAGTCGGCATTATCTGCCGTTAAATAAACCCTTCCAAAATTACTCGTAGAGGATGCAAATGAATGTTTTACCCAAATACGCCATTCCTTATTGTCGAGAGAAGTTAAATTATGAGGAGTAGTTAAATAGGAAGCTCCCGCAACTAAACTTGTCAATTGCAATTCTTGATTGGCATTTACAATAAAATCTCCCGTAGTGCCCGACCAAGTGGGATTATTCGTGAAATCTCCATCATTGAAATCATCACTTATTTGAGCATTAAATTTCCCCAAACAAATTAGAGAAAATAATATGAATGTTATAAATTTCTGCATTTGAATATCAAATATACGGTTAAAACAATATATGAACTTAAAAAAACACCTCTCCTTGTTGATATCATAGTAAAGATTTAACTTTGTGTAAATATATACACCTCTTTATGAACAAAATTCTTAACCTGTTTCTCCTTGTTGAATTTTGAATATGGGTAAAATTGCAGCTTGCCAGTCCTATTTTCCACCAAATAACAGCACTGTAAGGGACACCACCTCGCCCACATCTTTAGGTTGGTGCCAAGAGCGA
>CAMAQX010000038.1 GCA_945860455.1 Lishizhenia tianjinensis | reverse complement strand
AATATTCTCTCTTGCTTTGAATATTGTTGAATGATCCTCCAAAAATTCTTGAACTTCATGCTGAGGACGGCCATTTGTATAATAGTACATGGCAATTGATTTTCTGCTATTACCTTCTTCACATTTTATTATTCCAGGGTTCCCATGGTAAGATTTACTCGTTGTTGAGAAAATTGCCATAGTATTAAAATCAGGTTCAATTTTTTTAATACATTCAGTCATTGTTTCATTCCATAATTCAAATTGACCGCCAAATTCTGATTTCCAATTTTTATTTAAATACACTAGCACATTTATTCTCCTATCTAATTTTGTTTCAGGATGTTTATTAAAATCGCTATGTATTTTTAAAAAACCACCTTGTTTTAATTCATGATACCCCCCCCCTACAAGTGAAGGATCAGGAATTAAATTCTTAATCCCAGTCAAATTTGTTAAAAAATCAAGAAACACTTGTGAGTTTAGAAAGCGAATAAATTCTCTTGCATGTTCAGTTAATTTATATTCCCCCTTTGTTGCCAATTTATTTTCATTTTCATTTTTAAAATTATAATCAGCTTTTGAATTTAAATCAGGAAAGTGCGCTAAAATTTCTTCTAGTGGAGCTTCATTAAAGAAGTTTTCAAAAAATATGTTTGGAAAAGGAGTATTGTTCAAGTATTCATTTTGATTAATTCTTCCTATTTGAAGAAGGGTTTCTTCATCTACTTTTAAATAATTGTTCATTTTTTTCTAATTATTTTTTTGATTTTCCGATAGGGATAAAGTATTGATTTCCCAATTTTGTAGTCAATGTTATTGACTATCTCTTTTTTTTCAATATAAGTACTAATATATTGTTCGTACACAAAATCTGAGTGTTTTTTAAATATATATGATAGAGCTATTTTAATTTTTTTATTTGCAACCTGGAATGTTCTAGAATTGTCTAGAACCCTAACTTTAAACAAGAGTTTATTGAAATATATAAATTTATAATCCAATGAAAATAGATGAATCCATAATTCCCAATCCTCTAATCCTATTTTATCTAGTGATGGATCAAATAAAATTTGTTTAATGGTTGATGCCCTTGTGAGAGAGCAAACAGCGATGGGATTATTAATCAAAATTTGAGCTTTTGATGGTAATACTTGTTTTTTGATAGAATTTTTGGCGCCAAAATAGAAACAATCCCCAAACAAAACATCATTGTCTCCAATATTTTCAAGAGAAAAAATTAAAGTTTCCTTTTCAATTAAATCATCTGAATCCAAAAACACAAAAAAAGCGGCCTCAGAAATTGATATACCTCTATTTCTTGCTGTGCTTGGTCCGGTATTCTCTTGATGAAGTATATGGATTTTTTCATTTCCCTCGAAATTTTTTAATTTTTCAATTGAAAATTGATCTGTACTTCCATCATTAATAATCCAAACATCAAAATGGGGATAGGATTGATTGAAAATGGAATCAATCGTTTCTTGGATGGTTTCTCCAGCGTTGAAGTAAGGAACAATAAAAGAAACTAGGTGATTCATAAACTATTTATGGATAAAATATGCAGTGGAATCCATTTCAAAACCTTTAAATTTGCTGTTTAACGGAAAACCCGAAAATACATTTTTTCCAACCGCTGATTTATCAAATTTTGGATTAACAATGTTAGGTTCATTCAAAGAAAATGTTAAATCGGTTGGAAATGAGCGATTAATTATAAGATTAAAAATAGTCATTTCATGGTATCTGGAGTTATTTGCTTTTAGAAAGTACTTGCAAAATTTAGATAGGGTAAACAAAAGCAATTCTCTTTCACCTCCAACAACACCAACATTATAAAAAGCTTGATGTTTTAATGATTTAGGTGGTTTTTTATGAAGTAATTGAAAAAAGTCTACCAACTCATTATTCATCCAACCCGAATGTCTTATTTTGTTTCCGTTATCACGGCCAATGTATAGAACATTTTTCTTCTTGAATTCCAAGAATGGATTTTTTGTTATAAAAACATCACTAATATCCGTACAAAATGCTCTTTTTACATTCGTCTTTAAAATGAAATGGTAATAAAACAACCATCGTTCATCTAGAACATTATTATTTCCACTTATAAATTTCCGAAATTTAATATTTTTTGTTTCATGTTTTTTTATAAAATCGAGATCAAGTCCGTCATGAATTATTATACCATTTATACCGAGTTTTAAGATACTTTCATACCAAGGTGAAATGAAATTATAATCAGCTTTATTTAATAGTTCACCAGACTGAGGATTTCGTTGATTGATAAAATAACAGGCAAAAACCACTTCTTCTAGCATAAAATCCTCATCTTCAATTTCCAATTTTCTATCTTCCTTTGCATTAATAGATAAATAATTATGTATGTAATGATGATTTTTTATTCGAAACTGAAGAGTGATATTCATAATTTGCTTGTAAAACAAATTATATGGAACAATAATAAAATATGCTTTCAGAACAATGATGATTCTTTCTAATTTATTTCCTAAACGATTTAATAATCCTCTTAACATTAATGCGAAATTGGATCAAAAACAATTTTCTTAATTGTCCCTATATGGTTTTCAATATTTCTATCTTTTCTTACTGAATTGTTTTGAATATTACTCAATTCAATTCTTTCTTTGTCATTCATCAATTTCTTTTTTGTTTCAAGAATAAACTCTTTTAAGTTATTGAATATTGGCCATGAATTAGACTGTGAAGAAATATCAAATTCTGGCGTAAAGTTCCAAAATAACTGAGGGACACCTATGTTTGAAAGATCAAAACTTGCATATCCGCCAGGAGCACCATAATAACTATGAAACCAAACTAAATCAATTTTATAATCAATTGCGGCTTGAGTCATATTCAATTGATGTCCATGAAAAAAGACATAATTTTTTATATTTAAATAGGCGAGGCAATTTTCTATTATTTGCATGTTTTCAGAGCAATCACCGAAAATGTGTAGTTCTATTTTTTCACCCTCACAAAGCATTACATGGAGTGCGTAAAAGAAAACATCTAATGGTTTGTTAACAGTAATCCTCGTAAAGAGACCAATTCTTTTAATGCCATTATTCCAATTTGAATAAACCGCTTTTTTTTCTAAGGTTATCGATAGCGGGAAGAAAAAATGTTTGTATCTAGTAAATTCACTTAATTCAGTGAGTATTTCAGTCTCATTAAATCCTGAAATAAACTGATAACATTTGTTTTTGTCATATTTTAAATAATTGTCGGGAACTTGAAAAACAGAAAATTGAATAAATACGTATGTTTTTTCTAAAATAGAGTTGGTTAAAAAACGTTCTATAACAGGTAATGTATATTCTCCCATGAAAAATACACGTTCATAAGGAGAGAAGAAATCAATTAGTAAATGATTTGGACTGGGTAATTTTTTTATGCTCAGTTTATTTAAAACTCTTTCTTTTATTTTGGGCTTGTAATTGATTGGTATATTATCTAAGAAATGAATTTTAATTTTTAGATCAATATACTTTTGGTAATAATAGTCGTCTTTGGATTTATCGGAATTTAACGCTCTCAACGATAATATTTCTATATCTATATTTTCGTTAATTAAATTATTAATAATCTCAAACGTTTGACGTTCTCCACCTGCTTGCCAAAATTCGGCTACAATAAAAAGTATCTTTTTTTTATCTTGCATTAAAAAAGTTGTGAATTGTATCGGAAATTTTTATAGTTTCTAATTCACTTAGTTCAAAGTAAAGCGGTAACCTGACTAGATTGTCAGTAAAACGGTCACTATTCTCAAGTTCTCTTCCATCGTGTTTCTCTAAATAAAAAGGACTTTTATGTAAACTTAAATAATGAAAAACAGGTGTGATTTCTGATTTTTTCATGAAATCTATGAGTGCGGCTCTTTCTTCTATATTATTCATTACCAATGCGAACAAATGACCGTTATTTGTCTTGTCTTTGGTAAATTCAAGTAATTTAAAATGGTTTTTCTCCACTAAAGGTTTCAGTTTTTCATAATATGAATTCCAAAGCGTGATTCTTTTATTTTGTATTTTGTCAATATTCTCCAATTGGGCAAATAAAAATGCCGCTATGATATCAGAGGGTAAAAAAGATGAACCAATATCCATCCATCCGTATTTGTCTACCTCTCCGCGATAAAATTGACTTCTATTCGTACCTTTTTCTCGAATAATTTCTGCTCTTTGAGCGAATGTTTCATCGTTAATCACCAACATTCCTCCTTCGCCAGAAATGATATTTTTTGTTTCGTGAAACGAGAAGGCAGCCAAATGTCCAATGCCTCCAAGCGGTTTTCCTTTGTAAAATGAATCTATCGCCTGCGCAGCATCCTCAATAACATAAAGGTTGTATTTATTCGCCAAATACATGATTTCATCCATATCACAAGCTACTCCTCCGTAGTGTACAGGAACTATAGCTTTCGTTTTTGAGGTAATTAAAGCTTCAATTATGGAAGTGTCTATGTTTGGGTGGTCTTTTAGTGAATCTGCGAATACAATTTTCGCTCCTCTTAAAACAAATGCATTAGCCGTAGAAACAAAAGTATATGAAGGCAT
Source organism: Lishizhenia tianjinensis (assembly GCA_945860455.1). Classification (GTDB taxonomy): domain Bacteria; phylum Bacteroidota; class Bacteroidia; order Flavobacteriales_D; family Crocinitomicaceae; genus UBA952. The sequence goes on along the minus strand of CAMAQX010000038.1, from coordinate 9,425 downwards.
TATTACCTCATCACCAGGTTGAATATCAATGAGAATTGCAGCCATTTCCAAAGCATCCGTGCAAGATGTTGTCAATAAGCACTTAAGAAAACCATATTTTTCTTCAAAAAAGGTATGGCATTTTTTAGTAAACATGCCATCACCAGAAATTTTCATAGAGTGAACAGCCTCCTCTATATATTTTGTTTCATTCCCTGTTAAATAGGGTTTATTGAAAGGTATTATCATTATTTAACTTTTTTAGCAGGTATTCCAACATACAATCCACTTACTGAAATAGATTTCACTACAACAGCACCAGCACCAGTTCTTACATTATTTACAATTGTTACATTATCTGAAATGATAGTTCCAATTCCAAAATTTGTGTTTTCTCCAATAAAACAAAATCCAGCTAAATTAACTCCGGGCGATAATATGGAATTAGTTGCAATTTTTGAATCATGTGCTATAATGCAACCGTTGTAAATCAAACAATTTTCCCCAATTTCAACATTCATATCAAAGTTGCATCCAGGGTAAATTATAGACCCACTCCCTATCATTGTAGACTTATCAATTTGACAGCTTGAATGGATAATTGTTCCAAAAGGAATGATGTTTTTATAGCGGGTAAAGAGTTGGTTTCTAAAATCCATATGGTTGTATCCAATTCCAATAATTAAAACATCAAAAACGTCATTTTTATAGCAACTTTCAATCATGTCTAATTTTCCTAAAATTAGTAGATTTTTATTAAAATCACCTTCCTCTTTATAATCATCGAAACAACCAACCACACTATAATGATTGTCAAAAATTGCATGATGTGCAATTTGCAATGCTAAATCACCTGAACCGATGATTGCGAGACGTTTCATGATTTTTTAAGAAATTTTATGGCATCTGGACCAACATTAAATATAAGGTCAAGAATTGACACATTGTGCTTAAACTCTCCAAATAATTGAGGGTATTCAGAATAAAATGAATAATCCATCCATTCTACTTTTATTGATTCTGATTCAAAACTATCTGTATTGAGATAACTTTTAGCTGCGGGTCCAGAAATGTAATGAGTACCATTTAAGTTTTTCACAGCTTCTATTAATCGGTTATTTTTGTCGCCAGTTAGATTCAAAGTTCTTGAATCAATGATTTCGGTTTCTATTCCTAAAATACGATTGATACCTTTAATAAAAAGAACGTTTATCTCAGATAGATTTTTTGTTTCGAGACTTTCGTAAAGCTCCTTAATGACTGTGCCATATGTTTTAAAATAAGGCGATTTTGAGTAATTACATAAAATGGAATTCCAATGTTTCTTATTCCAATTAGTTGTAGAAACGAAAGTTTCATTAATTTTTTGATCTAAATTTTTTTGATTGACAGGAATAGTAAGCCATTCAATTCCGTTTGGAGTTTTTATCAAGTTTCTATTTCGCCAATCATTTTTGGTGTATTGCACTTCATCATAAATGACAAAAATATCTGATTGACGAATAATATCAAAATAGCCTTTCCAAGGAATATAATTTGATTGAAGAATAGCAATCTTTTTCATCCCACGTTCCATTTTAATTTTGGTCGAACAACGCCATTTATTTTCCCGAAATAGGCGTAATTTCTTTCCTTATCTGCAACTTCAAAGAAAATTTTGCTAGGGATATTCAACAAAAGTCTCATGTCTGACGAATTGAAATATAACTGTAATGAATAAACTCCATCATTCATTAAATCTGAAGGTATTATGCATGTTCCGTGGCATAAATTATCAAGACCTGTTTCAAATGAAAAACCTGAACCAAATACCACTTCCTCGTGTAAATCAATTAAATCAAAGGCCAAAAAAATACTCGGATCATCTGTTAAATTCCAAAAGGAAAAATGAATTTTTATTTCATCCGTAATGAAAGGATTTGATGGATTAACTTCAATTTTATTAATTTTAATACATTCATTTCCAGGAGCATTACTTCGTGTGTCATAAGAAACGAACGTATTCAATTGCTCTGCATTGGCTTTCATGTAATGTTCTACTGTTTCTTCTGCGGAACCAATGAATGAAATACTTCCTCGCTCCATTAGTATTCCTTGTTTGCAAAGAGATTTCACAGCAACAAGATTATGACTCACAAACAATACTGTCCTTCCTTGCTCTGAAACATCTTTCATTTTGCCCAAGCATTTTTTCTGAAATTCTGCATCCCCAACTGCCAGCACTTCATCTACAATTAAAATTTCGGGTTCAAGATGTGCCGCAACTGCAAAGGCTAATCGAACATACATTCCAGATGAATAGCGTTTAACCGGTGTGTCGATGTATTTTTCAACCCCTGAAAACGCAACAATTTCATCGAATTTAGATCGAATCTCACTTTTGGACATGCCTAAAATGGCTCCATTTAAAAAAATATTTTCTCTACCTGTTAATTCAGGATGAAAACCGGTCCCAACTTCTAACAGAGATGCGATTCTTCCATTCACTTTGATGCTTCCTTTTGTGGGTGAAGTTACTTTGGAAAGAATTTTAAGTAATGTACTTTTCCCAGCTCCGTTTCTTCCAATGATGCCTAGTACTTCTCCTTGATTGACGGAAAAATTGATGTCTTGTAAGGCCCATACGTAGTTGTTGCTCCCTGATGATTCTCTATTATTCAATCCGGTTACTTTTTCATAAGGGTCTTCTTTTCCACGAACAGTGTGCCACCATCGGTTTAGATCATGGGCTATTGACCCAGTACTGATTTGTCCTAGACGATATTGCTTATAAAGATTTTCGACTTTTATTACTTCCATAATATCAGTAAATGTATAGAGTTGAAAAGTTATAGATTTATTGTATCAATTTTCATGTGATTTCAAAAAGTAAAGCAATACGAATTAATTGCTTTTTAATTTCCTCATAAACACACACAATTGCATACCAGTGCCCGTTTTGATCATAATTTTTTTCATTATAGTATGTGTAAATTTAGGGAAATAGTATACTTTCCCTGGTGTTCTGTAATAAAAAGCGATTTCAAAATTATTTTTACCTGCGAATTCCTCAAACGACTTTAATGAAAATTCAAACAAGTGAAATGGTTCGTGCATCGGACTTAAGTTACTTGTGAAACTGCTGCCAATTAATCGATAAAAAAAATTGTAAAATCTGGGTATCAACCAATCAGAAGAAGGAATTTCAGCATGTACAATTCCACCGGGTTTCAACCACTTGTTTACTTTTTTTAAATTTTCAGAAGGGTCATAAAGGTGCTCTAAGACAGCTCCAAACGTGACAAAGTCGAAGTGATTTTCTGGATAATCAACGTCTTCAATCATTTTGTGTTCAATTCTTAAAGGATCAATTCCCATTTTAGTTATCGCCATTTTTCTAAAAGGTTCAGATGGTTCTAATCCATAAGCATCAAATCCATTTTCTTTCAATGCAATCATGCATTTTCCGATCCCAGAACCAATGTCCAATGCGCGTAATTCACCTTCAGATTTCATGAGCTCTTTCGCCTTAGCGATTTGAAATTTAAAATAATCTGGAGCCGGTTCAAAGTACCAATCTGCCCAATAATCCTCGGGCGGAATTCCATAATGGTCATGAATGTCATTTGGAATGGGTAATGGATCACTATAGATTAAATGACAAGATCTGCATTTTAAAATGGTCAAAGAAATCCCAGTGTTTTTTAAGGGCCTAAATCCCTGAGATCGATTCATTCTTACTCCGATTATTTTGTTTTTAGGCGTTGGGTTTCCGCACATGTTGCATTCGGTAGCTTCTAGGAAGGTGTACTTTTTCATATAATAAATTAAATTAGTATCAATTATTTCATTTTTAAACTGTATCCATAAAACTTTTCTCAACTTGATTGAAGATAATTATTCCTAAAAATAATACACTAAAACTAAATATACTAGTGACTGCTAATCCACTCCAATCAAAAGAGCCAATGCCGAAAAATGCGTATCGAAAACTTTCCATAATGGGAGTTAATGGATTCATACTGATTAGACTATGCAATTTACCTGATGTAAAACTTAATGGGTAAATAATTGGAGTGGCATACATTAATAATTGGATGCCAAAAGTTAGTAAGAAACTTAAATCTCTATATTTGGTTGTTAAAGCTGAAAAAATAATTCCCAATCCTAAACCCATAACGGCCATCAATAAAATGAGAAATGGTAAAATAAATATGTGTGAGTTTATGTTTATTTGTACATTATTAAACATTATTTGGTAGAGCATAATTGCTACGAATAACATTATTTGAATCCCTAATTTTATTAAATTCGAAATAACAATGGAAATAGGGGTTGCTAGTCGAGGGAAATAAACTTTTCCAAAAATCCCTGCATTCGCTACAAATGTATTCGATGTTTTACTAAAGCAATCGGAGAAGTAGTTCCAAAGGGTAATTCCAGAAAGGTAAAATAGAATTGGGTCGATGTTATCTGTCGGAATCTTAGCGATTTTATTAAAAACAAAGAAAAATGTAAGTGTTGTAAACAGGGGTTGAATAAAGAGCCAAAGTGGACCTAATACGGTCTGTTTGTAAACAGATACAAAATCTCTTCTGACGAATAGCATGATTAAATCTCGATACTTCCATATTTCTTTAAAATTGATATCGAATATTGATCTTTTGGGATTAATTACTTCTGTCCAATTTTCTTTCATTTAATCTAAAATTTATTTATCGATCTTCTTTTTCACAAAATCATCCCGGCACCAACCGTATTATTGGTTCCTTCATCAATTAATATAAATGACCCAGTTATTTTATTTTGTCTATAACTATCTTTAATTAAAGCGATGGATGATTTCAATTTTATTCGCCCAATATCATTTGTATTTAATTCTACCACCTCTTCGTTGCGTGTGATTGAGTTTAAGTCTGTTTGATATACGATTTCTTGAATAATTACTCTACTGTCTCGACTGGTATGTTTTAGCGCATATTTATTACCTGTTGTAAGTGGACTAGTTCCTAGCCAACAAACCATGGCGTCAATTTCTTGTTGTTGGTCGGGAACATTATTTACCTTCACCAACATGTCTCCTCGACTAATATCAATATCATCCGAAAGTTCAATGGTGATAGACTGAGGAGCGAAGGCTTCCTCTATTTTACCTTTCGGCCCATGAATCGCTTTAACTGTTGATGTCATTCCAGAAGGCAGCACTTTGATTTCATCGTTCACACGAACAATTCCACCGGCTAATCGCCCTGCATATCCCCTGAAATCAGGAAATTCTTTTGATTTAGGACGGATTACCGTTTGTACCGGAAAGCGCATATCTAAATGGTTCACATCATTTGCCACTTGAATGTTTTCCAAACTATACATGAGTGTTGAGCCATCATACCAAGGCATTTCATTCGAACGATTTACCACATTGTCGCCGTTTAAGGCTGAAATTGGAATGAAAGCATAATCCTTAATCGCTAGTTTTGATGCGAAATTGCAATATTCTTCCACAATTTCATCAAATCGACTCTGGCTATAATCCACTAAATCCATCTTGTTGATGCAGATAATAATGTGTTGTACTTGTAGCAAGGAAGCAATAAAACTATGTCTTTTCGTTTGTTCAACCACTCCTTTTCGTGCATCAATCAGTATAAGAGCGGCATTGGCAGTAGAAGCACCGGTAACCATATTACGTGTATATTGAATGTGGCCCGGTGTATCTGCAATAATAAATTTACGTTTGGGTGTTGAGAAGTAACGATACGCGACATCAATTGTTATTCCTTGTTCTCGTTCGTCCTTCAATCCATCAGTTAAAAGAGATAAGTCTATGTGCTTTAATCCTTTTCGTTGACTTGATTTTTCAATAGCCAAAAGCTGATCTCGAAAAATATTCTTTGAATCAAATAATAAACGACCAATTAAGGTGCTTTTACCATCATCTACACTCCCTGCGGTTGTAAATCGCAATAATTCATGGGTAAGCATTCTTTCCTCTTTCATCAAAAATATCCTTCTCTTTTTCGATCTTCCATCGAAGATTCTGAACGTTGATCATCTGCACGATTTCCTCGTTCTGTATCTTTTGCCGTAGCAACTTCTTTAATAATATCTTCAATCGAATGTGCTTCTGATTCAATGGCTCCAGTAATGGTTAAATCACCGATAGTCCGAAATCTTACACGTTCCTTAGTTACAAGTTCATCGTCGCGAAGTTGAATAAATGGCGAATTTGCCAGAAGCTGATCTCCACGTCTCACAATTTCTCGTTCATGCGTGAAATACAAAGAGGGTAAAGCTATGTTTTCCTGTTGAATGTATTGCCAAATATCCAATTCCGTCCAATTGCTTATCGGGAAAACGCGAAAATGTTCCCCCATTTGTTTTTGACCGTTGAAGATATTCCACAATTCTGGCCGTTGATTTTTAGGATCCCATTGTCCAAAATCATCCCGGTGTGAAAAAAAGCGTTCTTTGGCTCTTGCTTTTTCTTCGTCTCGTCGGGCACCTCCAATCGCGGCATCAAATTGATGTTTTTCAATCATCTCCAGCAGCGTTACAGATTGCGCTCTGTTTCTACTGGCGTAAATTCCTTTCTCCTCAGCTACTTTCCCTGAATTTATTGATGCTTCAACAGATCCAATAATTAACTTAACGCCGATTTGTTCAACAAGTTGATCTCTGAAAAGTAATGTTTCTTCAAAATTGTGTCCTGTATCGATGTGAAGTAGGGTGAAAGGGATATTTGCAGGAGCAAAGGCTTTTGCAGCCAATTGAGTTACTACAATTGAATCTTTTCCACCTGAAAAAAGGATGCACGGTTTATCGAATTGAGCAAATGTTTCACGAAGTACAAAAATCGATTCTGCTTCTAATTCCTCAAGATGACTTAATCTATAATTTTTCAAAGGATGACTAATAATTTCTAGTTCCGAAGTTTGATCCGTTCAGTGATAGAATTCAACAATAATTCAGCACATTGCTGCAAATTCAACTGTTCCGTTGGAAGAATTAATTGAGGATTGGCAGGGGTTTCATACGGACTAGATATCCCTGTAAATGATTCTAATTCGCCTTTCCGTGCTTGTTTGTACATTCCTTTAACATCCCTATTTTCGCATGTTGTTAGAGAACAATCGACAAAAACTTCAAAGTAATTTTCTTCACCAATAATTTGTTTTGAAAGATCTCTATCTTTTTGAAACGGCGAGATGAATGAACAAATAGCAATGTTTCCTGATTCCATAAAAAGTTTGGCTATTTCAGCAACTCTTCGATTATTTTCCGTTCGATCAGAATCGGTGAAACCTAAATCATGATTGATTCCTAATCTGGTATTATCTCCGTCCAATAGAACGCTATACCTATTTTGATGAAATAATCGAGTATTTAATTCATTGGCAATGGTTGATTTTCCCGAACCTGAAAGTCCCGTTAACCAAATCACTAATCCACGATTACCGTTACGTTTTTCGTAATCGGTTTGGGTGATAGTGAATGCTTGTTGAATTAAATGAGACAAATTGAATTGGGTTGATTTACTTTTTGTTTTATTCTATGGCTTCGCCCTTCTCAGTCACAAATTGCTTCATGATTTGAGTAGAAAAGATCTATTTTATTAGGCTATTTAAGCTTACTCCAAAGTAACAAAATTTGGCCTGTATATTGATCTTTATAATGTTTTAATTCAGATTCAGAGAATACGATATATCTAATTTTTCGTTTCACCAAAACCTCTGCTTTCTCTATCAGATCGTTTAAATAATTTTTATTAACGTCACCAATTAACAAAATATCAATTACACCTGTATCTTTTCCTGATGCATAATCCCCCACCAAATAAGCGTTTTCTAAATTGCCTAGACGTTCAATCACTCCTTCAATGAGTTGATCAATCCCTGTTATTTTTGTTACTATGCTTTTGATTTCCGGAAAGAGTGGGTGAGAGGCCTTTGCTTTGTATTGAATAACATTTCCTTCTGATTGACTCTCTAATATTCCTGCCTCTGTTAATCGATTCAATTCAACACGAACAGAATTAGTACTTTCGCCAAATTCATCGGCCAATTGCCGCAGATAAGCCTTCATCGTTGGATTCAAGAAAAACTTGACCAATAACCTGATGCGCGTCTTGGATGTTATTAAGGCTTCTAACATGAGTTACAAATTTACTCATAGTTCAGCTAATACCAATCAGAATATTGATTTTTATCTTGGTTTTATGCAAGTTATATAGAATTGATACAATTCATTTAATCAAATGCATACTAATGAGAATGAAAAAAACTCCGATTGAATAAGTTTAGAATCAAACGAATTGCAACTAGAGTTTTCTATGCAGCATCAAACAATATAATTCGGTTTCTAATAAATGTATTGCATCTATTGGTATTTAATAGATTCAATTAAATTCAAGTTGTTTCACTATTTTTTTTTTGTAAAATGAATTGTATTCTTAGTAAATCAATAATTGTAATTTTGTTACATGAAAACGCCGCAAGAAATTGTTTCTCATATGCTAAATCAAGATGCTTACAGTAATTGGTTGGGTATAGAAATTTTGGAAATACGCATTGGTTATTGCAAGGGACAACTTACGATTCGAAACGAAATGCTAAATGGGTTTCAAATTGCGCATGGTGGAATTGCCTATTCATTTGCGGATTCTATCCTTGCTTTTGCATCAAATACTTATGGAGTTCATTGTGTGAGTATCGAAACTTCCATTTCTCATGTATTAAAAGTGAATGTTGATGATACTTTAACAGCCGAATGCAAAGAAGAATACCGTGGAAGTAAAACAGCTATTTATGAGGTTCGTATTGTAAATCAAATTAAGGATTTGGTTGGGTTGTTTAAAGGAACTGTTTTCATCACGCAAAAGGAATGGGAATTTTAATAAAATAAGACATGTTTACTGGAATAATTGAACAACTGGGAGAACTTAAGAATAAAGTAAAAGAGGGCGGGAATGTCCATTTTACGATTGAAAGTACTTTTACTCATGAGTTGAAAGTCGATCAAAGTGTGGCGCACAATGGATGTTGCTTGACGGTTGTTGCTATTCAAGAAAATGAATATTACGTTACTGCAATTCAAGAAACATTGGATAAAACGAATTTGAATTCATGGGAAATTGGTTCTAAAATCAATTTGGAAAGATGTTTACCTTTTAATGGTAGACTAGATGGTCATATTGTTCAAGGTCATGTAGACACAATTGGAATATGTACTGAAATTGAGAATCAAAATGGTAGCTGGAAATTTCATTTCTTATATGAATCATCGGACTTAACTGTTGAAAAAGGTTCAATTGCCGTAAATGGAACAAGTTTAACAGTAGTAGATTCAACCCAAAATTCTTTTTCCGTTTGTATCATTCCATATACTTATGAGTTCACAAATTTTCATTCTTTAAAAGTTGGTGACCAGGTCAATCTTGAATTTGATATTATCGGTAAATACGTCGCAAA
>CAMAQX010000037.1 GCA_945860455.1 Lishizhenia tianjinensis | reverse complement strand
GTTGCGCTCATTTCTTTGTTTTATAATTCAAGTAATTTCCAAGGTAATTGACTTAAATTGGTTATTTGATTGATGTGCCTTATTTGTTTTTCCTCAATTTGTGGATTGAAATGTACGGCCTTCATTCCAACACGCTCAGCACCAAGAATATCAACTTCGTAATCATCTCCAATCATGAAGGAATTTTCGGCAGTCGCTCCTGCTTTATTCATTGCAAATTGAAATATTTTTGGGTCTGGTTTATTGAAACCCACTTCCTCAGAACATACAATTATATCGAAAAAAGTCCTCAGTTTACAATTCTCTAATTTTATGTATTGAACTTCCTTAAATCCATTCGTAATAATATGCATTTCATATCCGATTTTTTTCAATTCAGATAATGTTTCGAGTGTATTAGGGAACAATTCGGTTTGTTTGGGCGAAAGTTCAACATATCCATCACTAAAGTGTTTGATCAACTTAGGGGCATCTAACTTCCAATTTTCCAAGGTCTTTCTAAAACGCTCGTCTCTTAAAAAGTCTTTGGTGATTTCTTTCTTCTCATACGATTTCCACAATGAAGTATTTACTTCTACATAGTGATCATGAAATGCAATAAAACTAAAGTTCGGTTGTGCTATTTTAGCCTCGTTATACAATTGATTAAGAGCCCGTTTCGAATTGCCATCAAAATCCCACAAGGTCCTATCTAAATCGAAAAATAAGTGTTTTTTCATTACGTAAATACAAAATAGGCAAGCGAGGTTGTAATTAATCCACTTAATAATAGACCCACAAAAACCCATAAAAAAGTGTATTTTTCTTTTCCATAAAATTTAGCCACAATGATTGATCCTACAGGAATTGAAAGTAAGGAAGGAGCAATAAAACAGATTCCAAATTTCCCCAATGAATGTTTGAGTTTTAGCGTTAATTTGTTGCCACGTGTAAAGATTTTCTTTTTTGGAATTACTTTACCACTTCTAATAAGTTCTTCCTCTTTTTTCCGTTTATTTATTTTTGTCCGTTTCATTATTAGCTCAGCAGAAAAATAAAAAAAGAGTGAGCTTAGGGTGGCGCCAGAAACCGCGCTGACGTAGGTAGATAGGAAACTCATCCCAAGAGGGACACCCGCAAAAGGTGAAAATAAAAATTTAATTGTAGATAACAAAAAAACACTCGAAACTGCTGCCCAATTCATCGTTAAATTTTTTCTCCGTAAGCTAAATCTCCGGCATCACCAAGTCCAGGAACAATATAGGATTGAGCGGTTAATTCTTCATCTATGGCAGCGACAAAAATCTCCGTGTTCTCTGGTAAGTGCTTCTGTACATATGCCAGAGCTTGAGGGGTTGCTATGGCTGTAACAATAAAAATTCTTTTGGGATTTCCTTGTCGTAGCATTGCTTTGTAAACCGTAACCATGGAACTTCCTGTTGCTAACATGGGATCACTAATTATCCATGTTTTTCCGTCCAAATTGGGTGTTGCCATGTATTCCACATAAATTTCAAATTCTTCTGCTGTCGAATGCTTTCTGTAGGCTGAAATAAATGCACTTTCGGCATGATCGAAATAATTTAATAACCCTTGATGCATCGATAATCCAGCGCGAAGAATGGTTGCCAAAAGAATTTCTTCCTTCACTAATTCAATTTTTGCTTGCCCTAAAGGAGTGGTAACCTTTTCTTCCTGATAGATCAGCTGCTTGGATAATTCATAACCTAATATTTCAGCAATTCGCTCCATATTTCGACGAAAGCGCAAAGAGTCTTTTTGTATTTCAACATTTCTTATCTCTGCTAAAAAAGTATTGAGTACCGATGATTGCTTAGAAATTGTATGTATCATTTGAATTAGCTTTTTGTAAAAATACATAGAAAATCGAGCGGGTACTTAAACTCTGTCAAAAATTCACAGAATTTATCTAAAATCTGACAGCGTGTCGCAGTTTCATCTATTGGAACTATCTTTGACATGCCAAAATCGCATTAAAATTAGTTCAAATGAAAAAGAAAGAAACAGAAGAAAATGTGTCAAATCCAGATGTTGCTGATCAAACGGATTCAACAGTTGAAAATCAAATTGATAATGAGATCGATTCAATAACAGATTTGGAAATTGAGGGTGCCGTTGAGGAGGAAGAGGTTGTTCAGGAAATTTCGTGGGAAGAAAAATACATGGAAATGAATGATCGTTACATGCGCTTGTATGCCGAGTTTGATAATTTCCGCCGAAGAACGCAAAAAGAAAAAGTTGAATTGATGGGTACTGCTAGTTCGGGTGTATTGAAAGATTTAATTCCTGTTTTGGATGACTTTGAACGTGCCATAACCTATAACGAAACAGCACAAGAGATTGATAGTGTAAAAGAAGGATTTGGGTTGATTTACTCCAAATACAAATTGATTTTAGAATCCAAAGGTTTAAAACCGATGAATGCTAAAGGTCAATCATTTGATAGTGAACTACATGAGGCAATTGCAAATATTCCAGCACCTTCCGATGATTTAAAAGGTAAAATTATTGATGATGTGGAAAAAGGGTATTTATTGAATGAAAAAGTAGTGCGCTTTGCTAAAGTGGTTGTTGGACAATAAAAGTAAACGGAAGAATGAGTCAAAAACGTGATTATTACGAGGTTTTAGGTGTTTCAAAAAACGCTGATGAAGCCGAAATTAAAAAAGCATATCGAAAGTTAGCCATTAAATTTCACCCGGATAAAAATCCTGATGATCCCTCCGCTGAAGATAAATTTAAGGATGCTGCAGAAGCTTATGAAGTGCTGAGTAATTCAGAGAAAAAAGCGCAATACGATCGATTTGGTCACGCCGGAATGGGTGGTCAAGGACGTCACGGTGGAGGAATGAATATGGATGACATTTTTTCACAATTTGGAGATGTTTTCGGAAGCGCTTTTGGGGGAGGTAGTTTTGGTGGTAGTAGATCAGGGGGAGCTTCTAGAACTGTTCGAGGCACCAATCTTCGTGTGAAAATGAAACTTACCTTGGATGAAATTGCAAATGGCGTTAAGAAGAAAATTAAAGTTAATAAACTCATCAACGCCGATGGTGTAACCTATAAAAGTTGTTCAACATGTAACGGTTCTGGTAGAATCACGCGAGTTGCTCAAACATTCTTGGGAGCAATGCAAACACAATCTGCTTGCCATGTTTGTCACGGAGCAGGTAAAATGATTGACAAAAAACCTTCTGATGCTGATGTACAAGGATTGAAGCGTCAAGAGGAAGTCATAGAAATCGAAATTCCTGCAGGAGTAGAAGAGGGAATGCAATTAAGTGTTTCTGGTAAAGGAAATGCTGGACCTTTTAACGGCGTACCCGGTGATTTAATCGTGGTTATCGAAGAAACAGAACATGAGGACTTACGACGTGAAGGTGAAAATCTACACTATGACGCAATTGTTAGTTTTATTGAAGCTGTTATTGGCGAATCAATTGAAGTACCTACCGTAAATGGAAAGGTGAAGATTAAAGTGGATGCAGGTACTCAAAGTGGAAAGACTCTTCGATTAAAAGGGAAAGGCCTACCCATCCTTCAAAGCTATGGTACTGGTGATTTGTTTGTACATATTCATGTTTGGACGCCAACAAAACTCTCTAAAGAGGAACGGGAGATCTTAGAAAAAATGAAGGAGTCTGAAAATTTCAAACCAGGCTCAGATGCAGAAAGTAAAGGTTTCTTTCGTCGAATGAAGGATATGTTTAGTTAATCAATGAGATTTTTATCAAAAATAAGCGAAGGAAGAAATGATTTTGCAAGTTATGCATTAACAATATGTTTGGTCATTTTTAGTTACGGATTTTTAGGTTCTTTACCCTTGTTGATTGATTTAAGATTATCCGGTACAAGTTTCGATGAGATGATGAGTATCGAACACATGACTCGGATTTTAGGAAAAAATAGATTGTTAATTCATTTACTGTTGCCTTTCTTTTTTATTTTCGGTTCACTTTTAGTTGGAATAAAGTACTTTCATAAACGATCCATTCGGTCTTTTTTCACCTCAGCCACTTCCTTTCGATGGAAACGTTTTTTTATAACCTTCTTTTTATGGTGGCTAATTATGTCACTTTTTTTAGTGATTTCATTTCAAACTTCTTCCGACTTAAAATGGAATTTCAATTGGAGCAATTTTTTGCCATTGTTACTAATCTCTTTTGCAATGATACCTATTCAAACTACTGCTGAAGAGTTGTTTTTTCGAGGGTATTTGGCGAAAGCTTTTTATCAGAAAACAGGAAGTTTTCTGCATACTATTCTCATTACGTCTATTTTGTTTGCGAGCATGCATGCGTTTAATCCCGAAGTTGCCACCCTTGGATATGGCATCCTAGTTTATTATTTCTTAACTGCCATTTTTTTAGCTGTAATGACAGTCATGGACAACGGTATGGAATTATCGATGGGGTATCATGCAGCAAATAATGTTTTTACTGCTATAATGATAACCAACAATTGGCAAGCTTTTCAAACAGACGCCGTTTTTATTGATACAGCCACACCAACATTTGGAATTGACTCAATTTTAACATTGGTGATTATTCAACCTTTATTTTTACTTCTTCTCTCAAAAATGTATAAATGGAATAATTGGAAAAAATTAGTGAAGTAATTAATTAAGTAAATCAACAGAATCACTTTTTTCCATACTTTTGAATCTCTCTAAACTTAAAAAAACATAGTATGCACCTGTGGAACACCTTAAGCAAAGAGGATTTAGAAGAAAAATTGCGTCTTAGCGGTCATGAATTTGTAACAATTTCATTTTATCAATACGCAAAAATTGAAAATCCTCACTTATTCAGAGATCATCTTTTTAAGATGTGGTCAAATCTTGATGTTATTGGTAGAACCTATGTGGCATCTGAAGGAATTAATGCGCAACTAGCTGTACCTCATAAAAATCTGGATCAATTTATTGAGGAATTATATTCAATTGATTTCCTTTCAGGAATTAGGCTCAATTATTCAGTGGATGATTCTGAAGCAGAATATTCATTTTTGAAACTAAAAGTGAAGGTTCGCAATAAAATTGTTGCCGATGGTTTAAATGATTCTACTTTCGATGTTACCAATAAGGGAAAGCATCTAAATGCTACCGAATTCAATAATTTAATTGCTCATCCAGAAACAATATTAATTGATTTTCGGAATCATTATGAATCGGAAGTAGGACACTTTAAAGGAGCAATTCTGCCCGATGTAGACACCTTTAGAGAGTCCTTGCCGTACATTGAAGAATCGTATCTTAAAGGACACGAGGCCAAAAATTTAGTAATGTATTGCACAGGTGGAATTCGTTGCGAAAAAGCTTCTGCATGGTTTAAGCATCGTGGTTTTAAAAATGTTCACCAGTTGGAAGGTGGCATAATTAAATATACGAACGATTGTAAAAACGAAGGGATAGAAAATAAATTCATTGGAAAGAATTTCGTTTTTGACGAAAGAAGAGGGGAACGAATTTCTGATGACATTATCGCTGTTTGTCATCAATGTGGTGAACCAGCAGACGTGCATACAAATTGTGCTAATGAGGCGTGCCATCTACTTTTTATTCAATGTGATGCATGTAAAAATAAAATGAAAAATTGTTGTTCTGACGAATGTCAAACTACCATTCATTTGCCTATTGAAGAACAAAAAACACTTCGAAAAGGCTTCGAAAACAGCAATAAAATTTTCAAAAAAGGTAGGTCTCCGAAGCTTAAATTTAAATTAAACCAAGAAAAACCAATATCTTTGAATAATCAAAGTACAAATTAAGTGAATTTAGTAATCAACTGGGATGTTTCTCCCGAAATTATAGATGGGTGGAGAACACCAAATTTATACGGTTTACTCTTCGTAACAGGGTTAATCATTGGTTATTTTGTAGTTAAACGTATGTTTAAAAAAGAGCAAATTGACGACAAACAATTAGATAGCTTGGTTCTTTATATGATAATTTCGATCATTGTTGGGGCCCGCTTGGGCCATGTACTATTTTACGGGCCTTATTGGGATTTTGTAGATGTAAATGGACATAAAGTGGAAGGTTATTTTTCTCATCCTGAATCAATTATCAAAGTTTGGGAAGGTGGATTAGCTAGTCATGGTGCAGCAATTTCAATTTTATTGGCACTTTGGTATTATTCTCGAAAAGTGGTGAAAAAGCCTTATTTATGGATCTTAGATCGTATCGCTGTACCAATTGCCATTGCAGGTTGTTTTATTCGACTAGGAAATTTAGTCAATCATGAAATTGTGGGAGATGTAAGTAATTTACCTTGGGCCTTTAGTTTTAGTATGTATTATGACGAGGCAACAAATATGTTTGATCCAACCCCAAGACATCCCGCGCAATTATATGAAGCTATTGCTTATTTATTTTCATTCGGATTTCTTTATTTTCTTTATTGGAAAAAAGAAGGTTATCTAAAGCCAGGTCTTGTTTTTGGTGCCTTTTTAATATTAATTTTCGGGTCGCGTTTTCTTGTCGAATTCATTAAATTAGGTCAAACAGCTCGTGATTTTCAATTTTCAATAAATACTGGCCAAATATTAAGTATTCCACTTATTCTGACAGGTATCTACCTTGTTTATAAAGCATTATATGATAAAGTACAAGACAGCACAAGAAATTGAAATAATGCGTGAAGCGGCTCAAATTGTCAGCAGAACATTAGGAATTATCGCAAAACATTTATACGAAGGACAAACACCAAAAGAATTGGATCGCATTGCCGAAGAATATATTTTGTCTCAAAATGCAAAACCAGGATTTAAAGGTCTTTATGGATGCCCGAGTACCTTGCTGATTTCTGTAAATGAACAAGTTGTCCATGGTTTGCCAACTGATCGACCATTCCAACCTGGAGATGTCGTTTCTGTTGATTGCGGTTCTTTTTATAAGGGTTATTACGGAGATCATGCTTTTACGTTTGAAGTGGGTGATGTTAAACCAGAAGTAAAAACATTATTAGAGGTGACTATGGAATGTTTGTACCTCGGAATCGAAAATTGTCATATTGGAAACAGAGTAGGAGATATTGGATTTGTTATCCAACAGCACGCTGAAAAAAATGGGTATGGCGTAGTTCGTGATCTCGTGGGACACGGCTTAGGTAGAAAACTCCACGAAGATCCACAAGTTCCAAATTACGGTAGAAGAGGGAGTGGAAAGAGAATTCAAAACGGATTAACTATCGCCATTGAGCCAATGATTAATATGGGGACTGAAAAAGTTAAACAATTAGAGGATAATTGGACTGTAGTAACGGCAGATGGACTTCCTAGCGCTCATTACGAACACAATATTGCTGTCATTGATGGTCAACCAGTTATTTTATCCACGTTTGATTACATATACGAAGCACTAGATAAACGTTCATGATTCGGGAAGAAAGAACGGTTTTTTTAACACTATTAACTTTTATTGTCTACGCAGGATTGCAATGGTTGGAAAAAGGGGCCTTTCTATTTCCATTTCCTTTAAACGAAGTAACATTAGTTGTTATATTCATATATATTTTAGTCTTAAATCGAAATTCTATTACTACCATTTTTTGGATATACGGGAGTGTGCTTCTTTTTAAATTACTATCACAACAATTTTTCTGGACCTTGTTTTTATCAAATGAAACGCTAGAGATTTTCTTTGCAACTCTTTGGACTGATATTTTTTATATTTGTTATGGACTTAGTTTTCTGGGCTTCTCTTATTTTTATCTTTCGGAAAGAAAGAAGAAAAATTTCGTATTATTTTTTTTGATTTGTGCGAGTTGTTTCGTTATAGGGTTGGTTATTAATGAAGCTATTCTTGAGTTAGTTTCTCTATTCTCAATCATTGTTTATTGCTATCGTTTTAAACCTAATCGTATTATTCAGGCACAACTTGTGTTATTTTTAGTACTTGAAATGGGTAAACAACTTATGTTGCTTTATTGAGCTACGAATGTGTAGTAAATATATCCATCAGCATTGCCAGAACCACCGGTAAACTTAGATCGTGATTTAGCGTAACTCAATGCTAGGTCAATCATACATTGATCGGCACCATTACTTTTGGAAACATCAAATTTAACTGATGTAACGCCACCATAACTATCAACCCGAATTTTTATCGCTACTTTTCCAGCTCCTTTGCAGGAATATCCAGGCGCTTCTAGTTTTGATTCTGTTCGTGTAGGAACATCGTATGAAACCAAAACATTTCCTTTAAAAGCAAATTTTGACCCAGAAGAAGAATTTGAATTGGAGGGTGTTGTTGACTTTATAGGTACAGTTTTATTATTTCGTTCATTCACTTGTTTTTGAATTTCCTCGAGATGTTTTCGTTCATCAGAAAAAGAATTATCGTTGTTTCCTGATTGCTTGTTTTGTTGATTTCCTACTTGTTGTGACCAATTTTTTTCTGAGAAAAGTCGTTTGTCATTCAAATCCTTAGTTGTATTTTTTACCTCACCACCCTGAAATTCGGGTGAGACTTGGATATTCTCAGGTTTCAATTCTATTTCATCTTCTGGAATGTCAACACGTGATTCATTAAACATTCGTTCTATCGGTACAAGTTGATCAAAATACTTTAACTGCATATAAGTAAACAAAAAAACATAGGTTGCCAATGCAGCAAGAATGCCGTATTTGAATTTGTCGATATAATAAAAAAACTTTTCCATCAATTTTTTAATTGTACCAATTTTCGTTCCTTAATGAAAAAATACGCTATAGAATCACCTTTTGATAGTAAAATTAAATCCGAATTAAGTAAATTGATCGTTTGATAATGAACAGGAACTATCACCTGTCCATTTCTATCAAAAATCCCATATATGGAACCAGCACCAACCTTTAAAAAATCTGTGCCCTCAATAAATTCAATAGTCGAGTATGCATTCGGTATAATAAATTTTTCTTTGATATCAATTGCTCCCATTAATGAATCCTTACTCACAATAGCAATTTCCTTTGAAAAACTCTCCGCGTAATCATAATTAGGCTTAATAACTTCCTTTCCCATTTCATTAAAATAACCCCATTTCCCATTTTTATTGAAGGAGATGTAATTTGAAATTGATCCTAACTCAAGATAATTGAATGGAACAAATGTTTTTCCTTTAGAATCGATTAATCCCATTTTACCATTTTTCTTCACTTTAGCTAATCCATTTTTAAAAATTGAATAGGTTTGATAATTGGGATACGTTTCAAAAGCTGGTTGAATAACAAACTTCAACGTTTCATCCAGGTAACCTATTTTATTGTCACTTAAAATTAGAGCTCTATTCCCTGATAATTTACCAATAAAATCGAATTTCGCAGGAATCAGTTGATTCCCATTAAAATCACAAATACCAAATTTGTTACTGTCAGAAAAAATCAATAAAGTGTCAGTAAAGAAATCGATAGATTCATAAAGTGGTTTCACTAAAAATGAACCTACACTATCAATTATTGCTTGATTATTCTCAATTTTAACACGAGAAATGCTATTTTCAAATGATTCAACTTCTTGAAAACGTTCAGGAATAAGTGCAATTCGATTTTTAGAATAAAAACCATAAAGCGAATCCTTTTTAACGTAGATCTTACCTTCACTAACAGGACCTATTTCTGAATAAATAGGATCGAAAATAAAAAAACCGTTGCGATCAATTAACCCAGCGTGCTTATTTATTTCCACCACAGCTCTACCTTGGTTGAAATCGGATGCATCATCGAATTTTGGATCAATAATAAATTTGTTGGATTTTGAGATATACCCATACTTTTTATCCTTTACAACCACCGCGAGATCTTCAGAAAAATAACCAGCTTCTTCATAGATGGCAGGAATTATCAATTTACCATCTTTGTTCATATAACCCCAAGCGTTATCAATCTTTACCGGTAAAAGTGTAAGTTTTGATAAAGATTCTTCGTTTTTTATTTCATTTCCAAAAGGATAATCAGGATATTTTTTTATAAAATCTTGGTATTTATTTTCCCCATAATCACTCATGAAGATCTTATAAAGTCTTCTCCACGCTTCAGGAATGTTATGGTTCGTTCCTTGTTCCTTAATGAAGATTTCCAACGATTTTAGCGAATTAGATGCTGTACTTAATTCATAAACCTTATTTTCAGCCTCATTTTTATAAGGGGTATCTTTACACTCGTTCAAAAATTGCAAGTAAGATATGAGAGTTTCTTTTTGGGTATATTCAAAAAATTGTTGTTTGTAAAACAAATTGAATACCTCTTGTTTAAAAGTAGATTCTGGATATTTCTCTATAAAGGAAAAGGTTGATTTTGATCGATTTTCTTTTTTAGTACGTTCAAAGGCTAATGAATCCCTTTTGAATATTGCTTTAATCAGAAAAGTTGAATTCCTGTGGTTTTCAATAAATTGATCAAAACATGAAACGTTATTTTCCGAAATGCAAGCCGAAAAGAAACCTTTGCTTATTGACTGTTCCAAATCTAGAATCGATTCTTCAGAATAGTTATACTTTTCAAGTTTAATGCGCATTTTTAATTTCACATTTTCTCGAGTCGATTTGGCGATTCCTATATATTTATATGCTGAGTCAAGTGAATGAAACGGATTGTCTTTCCTGAAATAAATTAAGGCTAAGCCGAATGATGCTGGAGAGACATCTTTTTTTAATGATTTCTCAAAATATTTCTTGGCTTGAAAATAATCAAAAATTGCTAAAGCTTCATAGCCCTTTTCAATTTTACTGGCAAGAGTGTAATGTGAAAATGAGAAAAATAATAACAAGTAAAAAGCAATAACTGTATTTAATTTTTGGTTGCGAATCACTTGATAATAATTATATAATTTCGGTATAGGGTAAAATTAACAATTTCTTGCGTGGATATTGATATAAATTGCACGTTTAATCTTGTTAAAAAACGTAATTTTGCAAACATTTTAATATCGAAATTTATGTCAAACGCACTTGGTAATCATATTTTAGTTGAGTTTATGAATTGTGACCCACACATTATGAATGATGTTGCAGGAATTGAAAGAGACATGGTAGGGGCTGCTCAAAAAGCAGGAGCTACAGTTATAAATTCAACTTTTCATCATTTTTCACCTTATGGTGTTTCGGGAGTGGTAGTGATTCAAGAAAGTCATCTTGCCATTCATACTTGGCCAGAATATGGTTATGCAGCTGTAGATTTATTTACTTGTGGAGAAATGAATGCGTGGATTTCTTTTGATCACTTGAAAGAGTGTTTTAAAGCAAAATCTTACTCTGCACTTGAAATGAAAAGAGGATCGTTGAATTTATTAACGCGAAATGATTTTGATATCTCAACAATGCGCCAAAAAGCTGCTGATTGGCAGAACCCAGAATTTTATACAAGAAATGTCTGGTTTACTGATAAAGATGATAATCAAGCTCTTTCTCTTCGCTTTACAGGCGATGTATTTTATGACGTTCAATCTCCATTTCAACGTGTTCGCATATTGGAATCCTATAAATATGGAAAAATGTTGGCATTGGATGATATGGTTATGACTACAGAAAAAGATGAATTCCATTACCATGAAATGATTGCTCATCCGGCTCTTTTCACATTGGAAACGGCAAAAAATATTTTGGTGATTGGAGGAGGAGATGGTGGAACAATTCGTGAAGTTTTGCGACATGATTCAGTGGAAAAAGTAACAATGGTTGAAATTGATGGGGAAGTTATCAAGGCTTGTAAAGAATTTTTACCTGAAATCGCTAATTCTTTCGATCACCCTAAATTGGAATTATTGGTTGATGATGGTATTTCATTCATTAAAAATGCGCAGCCTGAATTTTATGATTTAATCATTGTTGATGGTTCTGATCCTGTTGGACCTGCTGAAGGATTATTTTCTGTAGAATTTTACACCAATTGCTACAATGCGTTGAATAAAAATGGGATTTTAGTTGCTCAAGGTGAGTCACCTAAATTTAATGAGAAAGCTTTTGCGGAGTTAAATCATACTTTACAAGGGATTTTTGGTGAAGATAAATCACCAGTTTCCTTGTTTTTTGTTCCAACATATCCAACAGGAATGTGGAGCTTTCAATATGGGATAAAGGGGGATTTAAATCCGAAAACACTTACTGATAGTAATCAAGTTGATTCATTCGTTGAAGAACAAGGACTTCGATATTATAATTCTGAAATTCATACAGGCACTTTTGCTATCCCAAATTTCGTAAAAGATCTTTTGAAAAAATAATATTTTTATTTAAAATCATATTTTGAAGTATATCGCTCGTTTAATTTTTTGGGTAATTGGTTGGAAAATTGATCCGAATCAACCAGTGGATATCAAAAAATGTGTTATTGCCGTAGGGCCGCACACTTCCAATTGGGATTTTATTATTGGTAGACTCGCATTTTTTCAATACGGAGTTAAAGCCAAGTTTTTAATTAAAAAAGAGCTTTTTTTCTTCCCATTAGGAGTGTTATTAAAATCGTTGGGAGGAATTCCGGTTGACAGAAAAAGAAATACTAATTTGACTGATTATGCAGTGAAACTTTTTCAAAATACGGAAACGATGTATTTGGTTTTTACTCCAGAAGGAACTCGTAAATACAATCCAAATTGGAAGAAAGGGTTTTATTATATTGCAGTAAAAGCGAATGTTCCCATATATATATGTTACATGGATTACGCGAATAAAACGGGCGGATTCCATTCTCTTTATATTCCAACAGGTGATGCTGAAAAAGATATAGAAGAAATAAAAAAAGTAATGGGGCAATTCAAAGGAAAATATCCTGAATTAGGGGTTTATTGATTTTTTAGTTTGACAGAATCAGTTTTTTTGTCGTAACCGAATGGACAATGTTTACATCCACTTTTACAACAGTACCCTCGTTTAAGATGATATTTCTCCGTAAAAATTATATATCCGTCATTACTCAGATAATAGTCTTCATGCGTTAAATTTTGTTTTTTGTTAAAACCTAATGATTGTTGATTCATTAAAATTAAGTGTCTGAATTAAATAAAATACCTTTTGAACATTTATCCAATGTACATCTCTTAAATCTAAACGATCAAATTACTAATTTGTTCATTAAGCGGGATGATTTAATTCATCCGTTAATTTCTGGAAACAAATGGCGAAAGTTAAAATACAACATATTACATGTTCAACAAAATAATCTTGAAGGTATATTAACCTTTGGTGGTGCTTATTCTAATCATTTATTGGCTGTGGCTATGGCTGGAAAATTATTTAACATAAAAACCGTTGGACTTGTGCGTGGTGATGAGTTAACAGCTAAATCAAACATGATATTATCTTATTGTGATTCCTTAGGGATGAAATTAAAATTTATTTCTCGGGAAGATTATCAATTCAAAGATGAATCAGAATACAAGCAAGAGTTACTGACTGTTTTTGAAAATTATTGGGTTATTCCAGAAGGTGGAGGAAATTATCAAGGCGTTATTGGTTGCATGGATATTATGACTGAAACAACTAATGATTTTGATTATATATGTGTCGCACAAGGCACAACGGCAACATCTATCGGGATTTTGTTAGCTTCCCCCTCAACGACTAAATTACTTGTATGTCCATCACTCAAAGGATTTGATTCTATTACTGAAATGAAAAGAAAAATGAATCGATTTGGTTTTGATAATGAATTTATTGAAGAAAAAATTAGTCAAGTTTCTGTTCTTCCAACAGATGATTTAGGTTCTTACGGTAAAGCTACTGATGCACTTAAGCAATTTGCCTATTTATTTACAGAAAATAGCGGAATACCAATTGATTTAACGTATAACGCAAAAGCTCTTTTAAAGTTAAAAGAATATATTGAATTGAATGGGTTGTATGATAAGAAAATACTCTATATTCATACTGGCGGATTTTCCTAAGTAAGTTATCTAACTCTTTTAATAAAAGGAAAATTTCTTCGCATGCAAACAAATTTAAGGCAGTATCTGACGGCCAACAAAGTTAACGATTAACTCTATCGGACTAAATTAACACTTCCAGTAACAATAGTTCTGTTATCAGTTTGCTGTGTTTTGAAAGCGATTTTCCAGGTGTAGATACCATCTGGGCATTTCTGAGCTTTAAATCCATAGG
>CAMAQX010000036.1 GCA_945860455.1 Lishizhenia tianjinensis | reverse complement strand
AAGCGAGAGTGAGGAACGAGCTGCGAGCGAATACCTTGATGGGGAAGCCCAACAACGCTGAAAGCTAAGTTGGGCGATGGGGGAATGAAGTAGCTGCGACTGAGGACGCCCGAAGAACAGGCGAAGAAAACAAGTGAACAGCCACAAAGTGAATTCTGAACGACTGGCTAAGGAACGGTAAAAACAAGGGTGCTTCGACAGGCTCAGCAACCCTTGCGAAGTGAGGTATTGCGAGCTTGTATTGCACTTTGTATTACCCTTGTATTTATGTTTTTCTGAAGCTGTGATGAGCAGGACGAAGACGACTTTTCCTTTTCTTTAAATATGATTTGAAAATTATAGCTACCGTGAATAATTGCATTTATTGTAACAGTGTATTGAAACTATACAAATACCTTCATAAAAATAAGATTTTTTCTCTCGTGTACAAAATGGGTGTAAATACCTATAAAAATGGGTGTTTATTCTTTAGTTTAAATGCTCAAGAATTTTTAATTTTACTAAAAATATTACACTTTTTCAGCACATGAGACAAACTCACTATTCTGATAATCAGTACTATTACACTCAAAAGTGGAATAAAGGGGTCTGCATGCAAAGTGCCAGTGATTACAGCCCTTTCGGCGTATTGCTTGACGGGCGAAGCATGCAGGGTGATGGGTATAGGTATGGGTTTAATGGTAAAGAGAGAGACGATGAAGTGAAAGGTAGTGGGAATAGTTATGATTTTGGGGCGCGGATGTATGATAGTAGGATTGGGAGATGGTTGACGATTGATCCGTTTGAAAAAAAATATATGGCCTTCACTCCTTACAATTATTGTGGTAACAATCCGATTGCATTTGTTGAATTAGATGGTAGAGATTATGTTTATAATATTTACAAAGACAGCCAAGGTAATTGGCATTTAGATATAAGTTCAACAGTACATGTTTTTTCGGATAAAGGGAATGCTGTTAGAAAAGTTAATGAGTATAACAAATTCATGAAAGATAACTTAAATAAATTTAAAGGATCCTATACAATGAATGATGGAACCAAAGTATATGTTAGAATAAATATTAAATTTATTCAAGGGGAAATAAACGTAATTAATCTTAGAACGTTAAATTTTGAACAAGGAGATAATACATTATATCTTCGCCAAGGTGTTATAAGACATAAAGATATGGGAGCAATTGGCAATGATTATAAAAAAGGGATAGTAGGTAATAAAATTGTTTTGGATTCAAATGGCGATTATTATTCTCGTGCTGCAACAGTGGTTCACGATGTAATGCATCAATTAGGATTAGGAGATAGGTATTATGATAATCGAAAGGGAGATGTTAAAGCGCACATAGGTTTCGAAAGTGATTTATTAGGACTTGGGCCACAAACAGATTATAAAGGTGAAGGCTTTTCATTTAGTAATGAACATTTTCAAAACTATGCTAAAAAATTATTTAAAAAACAGACTTTTTCTGGCTATAGCATAAAGCGAGTAGATAACCATTCAATAGATGAAAAACCTTAATAGATGAAACATCAACTATTATTAATGTATCTTATTTTCTTTTTATGTAGTTGTAAAAATTACAACAATGTGAATATAGATATTTATGAGGATGTTTTAGAAGTAGAGTTTAAATCAAGTTATGGTTTTGTGATAATGAATGATAAAGAGTTACTTTTTTATGCAATCGACTTTAAGGTTATGAAGAAATATTTCAATCAAAATGTTTCATCTGAAAAAATGATGTTGGATATTAAATCTACTAAATGGGTGTCTAATTTAGGAGGTTGCAGATTTGAGAAATTTGCTTTTTTAAATTGGTTTAATGATTTTTCTAGTAAGGAAATATTAATGAAATATTGTTTTGAACAGATAAAATGTAAAATTATCCCTGTTTATATAATTGAATTACCTTACACTTCAAATTTAAAATATTCCAAAATAAAACCCTGTGAGGGTAATGTTCCTCAACTTCCATTTGAAGTTTATTCGAGACCAAAATTAAATGTTGTATATATTGAACCCATAAACTCTTTTGAAGCAAATCAATTCTTAAATTTTAAAGATACTGTAGATAGAAATAGTTACTTAAATTACATAAAATTTAATTGTCATTAATTTCAATCTGTAATAAAATTAATATTTTGAATTTTGTAAATATTTTATAAGAATTTTTTAGTGTTTATAATTAAAAAAAACAACAAAATAATTTATTTTCCTTGAATAGTAGCCCCTGTCCCTCTCATCATAGCTTCAGAAGACGATTATTTCATTTCATACAAATAAAGAGTAACCCAAAATAATTTAGTTTGTACTCTTTTCTGAAAATTTTCATAATCCTACAATCTCTTCCAAAGGTTCAAAATTGTAGTTGCGTATTTAAAAAATGAAATTTCGCACATTTTGGTGTTTTCCAAAAAACCATAAAAACCCCTATAAAAATGGGGGTTTACCCTCAAAAAAAAGCCCGTTTTTATACTTATATTTGTAGAAATATGACTCATTTTAGGCAATCTACTCAACATCAACTACCTGCATATCAGTATGCTTATGGTAATAAAACGGTGTCAGGGGTCTGCATGCAAAGTGCCAGTGATTACAGCCCTTTCGGCGTATTGCTAGACGGACGAAGCATGCAAAAAACGGGGTACAGATACTCCTTCCAAGGACAAGAGCATGACGATGAGGTGAAAGGAGAAGGAAATAGCGTAAATTATAAATACCGCATGCACGACCCGAGAGTTGGGAGGTTCTTTGCTGTAGATCCATTGGCGAAAAGCTATCCTTATTTAACGCCATATCAATTTTCCAGTAATAGTCCTTTATCACTAATTGAATTGGAAGGTTTGGAAGGTATTACATATTTGGAAAAATTTACCAACTTAAAAGGTGAAACTGTTATTAAAAGAATTGTTGAGGTTGATATTCATGTTGGAATTTCAAAGAAAAAAGATTTAAATCAAGGCTTTTATGTTAAGAACGATAAAAAATTCACTAAGAAATCAGATAAATTACTTGCAGGAATAAAATCAGATTTAGAAAAAGACTATAATCAAGAATTTAAAGATAGTGAAGCACATGAAGTTGTTTTTAAATTTAATGTTTTTAATTATAATGCTGATCAATATACACCTGAACAATATCGTAATGCATTAAAAGATCAAAACAAACTGACAATTAAATCAAAAAATGATGAAACTGTAATCAAAGGAGTTATTCTTACAAAAGAAAATCTTGGTGATTTAACATCTGAAACTAAAGAATCAAGTTTAGGTTATTACTTAGGATCTATTATTCGGGTGAATAATCAGATGGATAAATTAGGAATAGATAATTCGCATACAATTTCTCATGAAGTTGGACATTTTATGTTATTAGCACATCCGGATAATAATTATTCTAAAATGACTCAAGATTTTCATTTAGATGCAGGTGGTATATTTAAGTATGGAAATTTGATTTTACAAAAGTTATCATCGGATTCAAATAACTTTTATGGTAAAATTGTAGATAGGGAAAAAGTTAATCAAAATAATATAAATGAAATACTTAAATCAGTTAAAGAAATTGAAAAATAATCTGACTTTACTTTCCTTGTTGATAGAGATAAATTTTACTTTCAGTCAGCTAACTAGTAATCGTTTGATTATTACTGAAGGCTATTTAATTCAAAAAAAAACTTTTACTGAAAGAGTAAAATATTCAACTATTGAATCTGAAAAAATTGAGCATTATGAATATTTCTTTTTAAAAGAAAGTGTACTCAAAAGCTCCTTCATGAAAGAGATCTTGACTAATAACATCTGTGCAGAAAGTTCATTATTTGAGTTGATTTTTCAAGAACAAGTGTCGGATGGATTTGATTTTTACAATAAACTAAACAAATCAGTTTTTGCTATTAGTAATGATTTTTTGGATTATGCTGGAATAAAAGGCGCTTTTGATAAAGGAGTATTTGATGGAAACGGAAATGTATTTTGCAGCGATAACAAGCAAATTGAACTAAAAAATATTTTTGAATGTAAATCAAATCTAGATCTTAATAAAATCGAGAAGTTACAATTAATTTCAAAGTCAACTGAATATAGCAATAACATGACGGAAGTTTCCTCTATAAAAGGTTGCTTCATATTTGTCTACGGACAAAAATTAATGCCCGATTATTGCATAAAAAATTGCCTTGTATTTATTTCAACTTTATTTTAAACCCATAAAAACCCCTATAAAAATGGGGGTTTACCCTCAAAAAAAAGCCCGTTTTTATACTTATATTTGTAGAAATATGACTTATTTTAGGCAATCCACCAGATCTCAACTACCTGCATATCAGTATGCTTATGGTAATAAAACGGCGTCAGGGGTCTGCATGCAAAGTGCCAGTGATTACAGCCCTTTCGGCGTATTGCTAGACGGACGAAGCATGCAAAAAATGGGGTGTCGGTACTCCTTCCAAGGACAAGAGGAAGTTCGAGAGGTCAAAAGTTTACCAGGAACGCACTATACATCAACATTTTGGGAGTATGGCCCGCGTGCTGGAAGACGTTTTAATTTAGATCCTGTTTTTATTCCTTGGCAATCATTATACTCTACATTCAATAACAATCCGTTGAGATTTAAGGACCCGGATGGCAGAAATGCTGTTGATATGAAGCCACCATCTACTCATTTGGACGATGAGGGTAAAGTCATTGCTGTATTTAATGATGGTGATAATGGAGTATATCAGCACTCAAGAAATGCAGATGGAGGAAAGCCAACAGAATATATGTTGACAAGACGAGCCGACAAATATGGAACATCAAGCGGTGGGAAAAAGGTTGGAAAAACAGAATATTGGGATGAATTTGTAAGCCCTGAAACAGGAAAGACGATGACAAATTACAAACTTCAATTAGGAAAATCTTTTGACCCAATTGTTTCAAGAATGCACTCTAAAGCGGACGATATGGATTTAATTGAAATTGCAATGGCTTCGCGAGGTGGTGGTTTATTCGATATTAAAAAGGATTATCCTAATGTAGGTGGATTATTAAATGGTAAATATGCAACTTCTCGTTCAGCAGGAAATTTCTTGGCAGGTTATAATGCTGAAAGTGGAACTTATGCTGGGATTAGTATATCTTTTATTACATTTCAAAAGTTAGCCGGAGCTTTGCATATAGAAGAAAGTAATGGAAAGAAATTGGATAAATTGCAAATGATCGATATAGTTATTTTTGGTACCTACATAAGTTCGGAAAAAAGCAAATTTAAATCTCCAACTTGGGGAGAGGTAATCTATCAATATAGAATGAGTAAAGCAGGTTGGGATTATGGCTCTAAAAAATAAATTGAAAAAAATTGCTTTGCTCTTTTTACTAATACTAATTATCAGTTTAGTTTGGTTTTATTTTAATTGTGGCAAAGATCAAGTTATCCCTGAGAAAGAAAAAACGAGATCCATTCTTTTGAAGAATGAAGGTAGACCCCTTTTTATAAGAGCGAAAGTTTGGGGAATTGCAGGAAATCACGAACAAATAGTTGTATCCCAATCAAATAACAAGTTACCGGATAAAACAAACGATTATATTTTTTATACATCGGAAATTTTTTATAAAGTCGAAAAAGATAATAATTTAATTATATATGCTGCAGAAAGTTCAATTAGCGAACCTGTAAATACCATCCCAAATGTTACTATCAAAGGCTTAAAAACATACGATGAAATAAAAGAGTATATGACCAATTATCAGAAATACGGTTTAGAACGATTTAGCGTTTACAAATGATTATGAAAGACACTAAAATAGTAGCCTACCTATTCTTTGTTTTGTTATTAATTTCTTGTAGTACAACAAGTACAACAAAGTGTATCCCTAAAGAAACTATTTATGGCACTTGGGTGGATACTGAAAATAATGGCGTAAAAATTACAAGTGATATTCTACCTTTAGGTGCAGAGTTATTTATAGATGAAAATTTATGTCTTAAAATTTATCCACTTGTAATAGAACTCAAAGAGGATATAGAAATTATTTATGCCGTTCAATTTAAAAAATTGAAATGAATTAAAGCTACTAAACTTGGTGATTTTAATTTTTCATCTAAGCTAACCCGTAAAAGATTTGTATCAAGAACATAAAATCCTGTGAATAGTGTCATAGGTTACTGATACATACTTAGAAAATGAAATTTCGCATATTTTTAGCGTTTCCCAAAAACCCATAAAAACCCCTATAAAAATGGGGGTTTACCCTCAAAAAAAAGCCCATTTTTATACTTATATTTGTAGAAATATGACTCGTTTTAGGCAATCAACTAGTTCTCAACTAACTGCATATCAGTATGCTTATGGTAATAAAACGGTGTCAGGGGTCTGCTTGCAAAATACAACCGACTTCTCTCCCTTTGGCGTAACCCTTGATGGGCGTACGATTGAGAACGACTCTTACCGAAGAGGGTTTAACGGAATGGAGAAAGACGATGAGGTGAAAGGAAGTGGGAATAGCTATGATTTTGGTGCGAGGCTCCATGACCCTCGTATTGCGAGATTCTTAACACGTGATCCGTTAGAACATCGTTTTAATTATCAAAGTACTTATGTCTTTGCTGGAAATAATCCAATAAAATTTATTGATTATAATGGAGAAGGGATCCAATCAACGGATGTGAGGCGCAATAAAGATGGGACATATACAGTTGTTGGAGCGAAAGCCGATGGGGACGTTAATGTATATTTAGTTGACGATAAAGGAAAGCGAACTGGTAAAATTGTAGCTCAAACATTATCCTCTTTTGATTTTATGACCACAAACAATAAAACTGGTGAATTTACCTTTAAACATTCAAAACCAATAACATTTGACTTAAAGAATATAGACGTTTCAGGAACTGTAAGAGTTAATGAACATGAAAAAAGAGAAATTTTCGATGCTGATTTTTCTCAATTAGTCGATTGGGTAGCCGATATATTTGCAGAAGAGTCAAAACGACTTGGTAAACAATTAAATTTTGAACGAGGACTCCTTCTAGAAAAAATGTCAAAGAATGGAAAGTGTTTAGACATTAAAGCTAGTATGGGTCTTAACGAATATACTCCTGTTCTTGTAGCAAAGGGAGCAGTAACAAAAATAACAACTTTGAGAGCTGTAGGAAACTTTGCTTTCGGAGCAAATTTAAAAACTTGCGGAACACCATTAATGTCAGACCTTGATTTTTACAAATTAATGATGAAAAATTATATTGGACCATATAATCAAAGTGCTAATAAAGGAAATGGTTATAACAAAGGCTGGCCCTATTATGGTGAGCACTCATATTCAGGTTGGTATATTTATAATGGGTTTTTTAGACAAAATTTCTAATAAAGTAAAAAAATGAAAATTAGAATATTTTTGATTATACCTTTAGCAATCCTATTTGCATGCATACAAATGTCACCAATAGAAAATCTTTATTATAAACGAATTAAAATTAAAAACTACCAAATCGAATGGTTTTTTTATTCTACACTTTCTAACACTTCACCAGATTTTCTTACGATAAGTTATGGAATTTTACAAGATACAATTTATGAAGGTAATAAATTACACGGTGTAACCGTATCAGATAATGAAGAATTAATACTCAAGTTTGCTGGCGAGCCAAGTAGGATTAGTAATATTAGTTTAATTGAGAAAAAATATAATCTCAAAATTTTACTTGATACTAGTTCAGCAAATATTTATATAGAAAAACCTAGATGGTATAATTAGCTTACAATGCATCCTAAAAAATCTCATAACTTTAATAAAAAGGGATTGTAGTCTTCATCCTCCCAATCCCCGCTTCAAAAAACCAACCTTTTCAGTACACTAATAGATAGAATGCCCACAACTTAGTTTTGTTCGTACTCCATTCTGAAATTTTTCATAATCCCATAATCTCAGCCAGGGGTTCTTGGTTGTAGTTTCGTATTTGATCAAAGACTTTGTCTGCTTCTTTGTCAATGACATTTTGAGCCATTTTTACGTAGCGGAAAAACTCTTTGGAGTTTGCCGCATGACCCGAGATCTTGCGCACGATGTGCTCCGGCATGCCCAGCGAAAGCATGGTTGAAATGGCGGTTTTTCGCATGGTGTGTGTGCTGATGTGATCGGATAATTTGTAGTGTTTTTTCTTTTTGGGATCGCGGTAAACGATCATTTGTTTGCCGTTTTTCTCGCGGGTTTTCACCATTTCAAAATCGTTTGGCAACATACGAGCCATCACTTTGAGTTTTTTATTGAACCACTCTTGAGTCATTTCGGGTAGTAACTTGCCGTTTTTGCGTTTGTATTTGCGAACAATCGCTGCAGCGTAATCCGGGAGTTTAACACTCGTTACTGTGGCGGTTTTTTGCGATTTCACACGTATGTAGTAATCTTCGTTTATAATGGTTAGATTCTGGTAGGACAGATTTAGCAAGTCTGAAACCCGCAAAGCCACCGTGCAGCCTACCACAAAAGTATCGCGTATTTTTTCCAGTTTTTTCAGTTTGATTTTCTTGTTAAACTCTTTGTTAAAAATGATATAGTTCAGTTGTTCAACCGACAGTGCCACAATCGGAATTTCTTCTTTAGGAGTGTAGAACGATCGGTGGTAGGAACCCACCGGAATGTGTTTGTCACTCTCCAAGTAATTGAAAAACGCACGCAGCAGTTTCATCAATGAACCAACGTAGTTGTCGTAGAAATCTTTCTCTTCGTAGAGAAATTTGGTGTAATTCATATAGAACTTTGCATAGTATTTCTTGGCTACTATTTTTTCTCGGTAAGAAAGGTTTTGATCGATGTAGATTTTAAACCGAAAAGAACTGTGTGCTGCGAATTCTTTCAGCGAGCGCTCCAAGCATCGGTACATGCGTACCGAGCCAGGACCAATTCTTTGCCCGTTTTTCTTCGTTCTAATGCCATTTTCGGTTTCTTGAATCATTGTATTCAATAAACCGAAAAATTGTTCCTCAGAGAGGACTTTACTCTTTTTTGAAATTTGAACCTGTGTTGCCATAACTTTTTCTCAAAACATACTTGAGAAAAAGCCATGGGGTTACTTTTATTATGATAGAATCATTTTTGAATTTTATGACCAAAAAAGAACACGATGAAAGTCAGATTAGTTTTTGTTCCTTGCACTTAAAATTTCCATATTTACTAAAATTTTTTCTGCAGGAAGCAAAATGGTGGCTGGATTGAAGCGGTCTTTTGTTTGTTGTATTCAGCTATTTGCAATCGCAGTTTATGAGATTACGTTATTGTAAAAAAGGAAGTTGTTAGCCTCCCTATCTAGTATCAAATTTTAATTGTGTGATAAAAGAAAAACTGATAAAATAAATATAATTAAATTCAACAAATGAATAATTATTGTTAATAATATTCCTTTTATACCTGTTTCTTCTGATTTAAATTGCTTGTAATAACTTAAATATTTATCATTTTTCCTTATCAAATACCAATTAACATAAAAAGATAACATAGGCAAACAAACAACAAAATACATTAACTCTTCTTTTATTGTAATCTGACATACTTTAACAACATAAAAACTAATCGTTCCTAAAAATATAGCAAAGGTTAAAACCATGTAATTTAATGAATAAAATGAATTCAACCCTTTTTCTTGATTCGTAATTAAATTTGAATAATTTCGTTCAGCTTGTTTTAATTTTTCTCCTTTAAGGATTCCCACCGATTTATAAAATTTCAATATTGGCTTGAAGAAAATATTCATACTCAACAGATTCAATAGTCTATTTGTATTATAGTAAAAATAATTCCAACGCTTTTCTATTTTCTCAAAAGTCATATTTTCAGCATTTTTATTTATAGGATTTTTCCGCAACTGCCTCTGCGGCCTCTTCTCCTCCCCAAGCACCCAAGAATCCTCCTATAATTCCTCCGACAAGAGTACCAACTGGACCAAATGAACTACCAATTGCTGCACCTGCTACAGCTCCTGCCCAACCAACACCAGCACCACCAAGTACACCAGCACTTTCTATAACAGTATTTTTACCTAGTGTAAAACCGTCTTTGATAAATCCTTGTACAACTTCAATACCATCTAATGCATTCCCAATAACAGGTAATCTATCCCCAATTGTTTTTAACGCTTGTTTATCAAATACATTTTTGGTTTTAACATATTGATTTCCTTCCCAAATGTCATAAAACTTATCATTATCCCCAATTTTTAAATTTTGTCCTTTAGCCCCCATAAAAAACTCAGTCGCTTCCATATAAGCACCAGCGCTTGGAGGACTAAATTCATTTCCCATTGTATTGTCCTCAACTATTGAACGCCGTGATGAGAAAGTAGGGCCATCGATAACAATTCCTACATTTGGAGCACCTGATTCTTCGCTCAGAGGCATAGGCACTGGGCCTGTTATTGATGCAACAAACTCAACAAACCTGTATGAAATCAGATAAGAACTAACTACTTCGCCCTCTTCATTTTTGCTTGTGTATTTAACGATACAACCTGTATGACAATCGACACCATAATTAAGGATAGTTGAACCGATTAAATTATCATTTAAATACATATCGTATTTTGCTGGTTCTAAACCTTCTAATTCAAGAGCATCAATAATACGATTACCTGAAAAGGTATATGGAGAATAATATGGATATTTAGTTATTAACGGATCCATAGCAAAGAACCTTCCTACCCTAGGGTCGTGCATTCGGTATTTATAATTTACGCTGTTTCCATCTCCCTTCACCTCATCGTCGCGCTCTTGTCCTTGGAAGGAGTATCTATATCCCTCCCCCTGCATCGTACGCCCATCAAGGGTTATGCCAAACGGAGAATAGTCGGTCACATTCTGCAAACAGACCCCTGACGCCGTTTTATCACCGTAAGCATACTGATATGCAGGTAGTTGAGATCTTGAGGATAGCCTAAAATGAGTCATATTTTTACAAATATAAGTATAAAAACGGGCTTTTTTTTGAGGGTAAACACCCATTTTTATAGGGGTTTATAAGGTTTTTTTTGGAAGCCCTATTTTAAACCTGAAAATTATTCCTCATAGAAGGTTTAACTATTGAAATATTGACCTATTGGTCTAATCCATGTATTTTATTCTTCACTTTACGTTTTTGTTTCAATACTACTTTCGTAAAAAAACATATTCCCTCATTTACTTATTCATTTTGTTCCATCCAAATCACCTGGTTTTTTGTCACAATTATTTGTATTTTTGTGACATGAAAGACTCTATTAATAAGCAAATTGAAAAAATTATTCATCAATCAAAAGAAGGTACTATTTTTTTGACTTCCGACTTCAAGGATATTGGGACAACAACTGCAATAAGAAAATCCTTATCAAGATTTGTTGAATTGAGAATAATTGATCGAATGGGTAAAGGAATTTATGTTAAACCTAAACAGCACAAAATTTTTGGTAAAATACTTCCTTCTTTAGAAGAGGTCGCCTTAATCTTGGCAGAAAAGGAACATGTCAAAATAATGCCCACCGGACAATATGCATTGAATAAAGTTGGATTATCAAACCAAGTTCCGATGAAGTTAATTTTCTTAACGAATGGAACCTTTAAAAAAATACAATTTGGAAAAACAGAATTGATATTTAAACCTACAACGAGCAAAAAATTAGCAATGATTGGTGAAATTACCAGTCTTTTATTTTTAGGACTAGAAGAACTGGACTTGGAAAAATTGACAGCACCTGAAATGGAAAAAATAAACGATCTACTTGAAAAAGAAGACCCTGAAATGTTAAAACATGATCTTCGCCTGACACCTTCAAGAGTAAGTGACTTCTTGAATAAATCATTTTTAAACTTAAAACTATGATTGGCTGGATAAAAAATTTAGACGAACAAGCAAGAAGAATTTCAATAACAGAAGCGTCAAGATTATCAGGAATAACCTCCAAAGCAATTGAAAAAGATTGGTGGGTGACACTTACACTTAAAGTCCTTTTTGAATCCAAATACGCCACCTATTTTGCATTTAAAGGCGGGACTTCCTTGAGTAAAGGATGGAGCATCATAAACCGTTTTTCAGAAGACATTGATATCGCATTGGATTCGGAGGCATTCGGAATTGGATTTAAAGAACAACCTTCAAAGAATTTTGTGGAGCAACTGAGAAGGGCTGGATGTTCTTTTACAAGTATTGTACTACTGAATGAATTAAAAAGTGAATTTGCTAAGTTTCAGATTACTCAAAACAATTTTTCAATTGAAGCTGAACAAGTTAAGAGTGATATGCCCGATACAGATCCTCAGACAATCTACGTAAATTATAAATCACTATTTGATCCAAATCCGTATTTACCGGATAGAGTAAAAATTGAATTTAGTGTCCGATCAAAAATAGAGCCTTATGAAATAAGGGAAATGAGTTCATTATTAAATGAGAATTTTCCCAATCCGATATATGAAGAGGGCTTCATAAAAGTTTTAACGATCAAACCAGAACGAACGTTAATTGAAAAAATTCTTCTGCTACATGAGGAATATAATCGCAATGATATTTCTAAAATGAGAACCTACAGAATGTCCCGCCATTACTATGATCTGTATATGATTTATAGAAAATCCCCCTTTGGAGAAATACTTAAAAACACTGATTTTATTCAAGAAGTGATAAATCATAGGAGACTCTATTCAAGATTACGAAACTTCAACTATAACTCACTTCAAATTGGTAAAATCTCTCTCATTCCTTCAATTGAAATGATTACAGCTCTGGAAAATGACTATCAGGAAATGAGCAATGAAATGATTTATGGAGAAAAACCTACATTTCAAGAGATACTTCAAGTGATTAAAGAAATTGAAGATGCTTTTAATCAGAATTGATTGTCTAATCTATTCATGGTTTTAAATTCATTAATCTAGGTTATGATTTTTCGTTTCATTGTACTGTTTATTTTCAATCTGAACCTTGACACTTACAAAGCCTACAAAAAAGACAATAACCGAAAGATTGAAAATAAATAATTTCCAGTATTTTTTTCTTACATCTTTAAATAACAATACAATAATTCCGAAAAACACAATGATTAGAGACCAAAATAACCATAGAATAGCTCTATAATATGCAAAAAAAGCTAATGTAGAATAATTATCAATTTTATCAATTATTAAAGGGTAACATGTTAGTAAGCAAAGAACTACATTTATAACTGATAAAATTACTCTTTTCCACATATTACTAATGTTTAACTCTTGTATTATCTCTTATTAATGCTTTTGGTATATTTTCTTGAATTTTAGATTTTTCTCTGTTTATATTACTCTTTATCTTTGACATTTCATTATTGATCTTAATAGCTTCAATGGAACTTTCTAATTTAGGAAGCCAAACATCTATATTTTTACTCCCAATTCCAAAATGGTTGTAATCTTCATCTGTGTATTGGTCTTCATATTTGATTTTTGCATCACTTTTTCTAAGTAAAGGGTTTGGAATTGTAAATAGATTAGATGTATAATCACTTCCCATAGTTTGAACAAAATCACCGTTAGCACTAACGTCATATAAATTAACTTGACTGTACATTAATTCGATGTCCATTTCTGCTGGAGTGTTAATTGCTACAATATTTATGTCTTTCGGGTCTATCTTATATGTTGAAACTAAAATATTTGCTGCTTGTATAGCTACATTCCCCCCATGGCTGTGCCCTATTAAAGTAATGGGTTCTCCCTTTACTCTATTTAACATAACATGTGTTGCTAAATTCACACCTGCAAAAGACCTTGAAAAGTCATTGTTTTGACCACTCCATTCATATCCTCTGTTAAATGTTTTATTATCAAAAATAGCTCCTATTTTTTGTAAATTATTTAAAGACATTTGTTTAGAATGAACATCTGTAGACCAGTCGGTTCCCCAAGCATATTTAGTACCGTGAATAAAGAAAGCTTCCAATCCTTCCAATTCAATAGCATCAAGCAAACGATTCTCACAAAAGGCATAAGTACTATTCCATGGATAATCTTTAGATAATGGATCAACCGCAAAAAACCTCCCAACCCTCGGGTCGTGCATTCGGTATTTATAATTAACGCTGTTACCTTCTCCTTTCACCTCATCGTCGCGCTCTTGTCCTTGGAAGGAGTATCTGTACCCATCACCCTGCATCGTACGCCCATCAAGGGGTGCGCCAAAGGGTGAGTAGTCAAAAATATTCTGTAAACAGACCCTATATACGTCAACTGTGCCGTCAGAATCAGTGTCTATCGGGGTTTTCACGTCAGTGAAAACGATTAGAACGTTCCCTAAATGGTTTGAGAATTCGTAGTTTTTTT
>CAMAQX010000035.1 GCA_945860455.1 Lishizhenia tianjinensis | reverse complement strand
AAATAGATTTTTCAATACCTACCGTTTTATGCACCTTACATTCTGAAACAACCAATTTTGAACAAACTCAAGCGCACGTTGAAACACTTTGCAGTGCATTGAAACAAATTGAAGGAAAGCAATTTTTAATAACAATGCCAAATTCAGATACATCCAATGAAATCATTCGAACCGTTTTTAAAGAATTTGCGGATAATCATAAAAATGTTTTTCTGAGAGAAAATTTGGGTAGAAAGGGGTATCTATCAGCTATGAAATATGCTGAATTTATTATTGGTAATTCCTCTTCTGGATTCGTTGAAGCAGCGGCATTGGCTAAGTGGGTAATCAATATTGGAATAAGACAAAAAGGAAGGGTTTTAACACCAAATATTGTTGGTTGTACATTTGATCAAAAAAAAATAGTAAAATCAATCATGGAGATTGAAAACAAAAGAATTGAAAATTTAAACTGCCATTTTTACGGAGATGGAGATGCGGCATCGAAAATTCTCACAACTATTCTAACTTTGGATTTAACCCAAGCCTAAATTATGTGGAATAAACTTCATCTTTTAGAGATAACAGCTTCCATTAAATTGGCGCTTAAACAGTTGAATGAACTTGGCAAAGATGGCGTTCTATTCGTTGTAACCGAGAAAAATGAATTAATTGGTTCTCTAACAGATGGCGATATAAGGCGGGTATTGTTAAAAGGTATTACCATTGAAGAGAATGTTGGATTAGCAATGAATATTGACCCGAAAGTACTTTTTGAAGATCAAATGGACCTTGTTAATTTAAAAGAATTTAGGGAACTTAATTTCTCAATTCTTCCAATTTTAAACAAAGAAAAGATCATTGTTGATGTAATCAATTTTAGGCTTAAAAAATCAATTTTACCCATTGATGTTGTTATTATGGCGGGGGGGAAAGGTGAACGATTAAGACCGTTGACGGATCATATTCCCAAACCACTACTTCCAATTAATCAAAAACCTATTATAGAATATGCAATTGATCAGTTCAACTATTTTGGAATCAGTGATATTTGGATAACTTCTAATTATTTATCGAATCAATTAGTTGAATATGTTGCAGAAAAACAAGACAATGGATTTGATCGACTGAGAGTCATTAAAGAAACTCAATTTTTCGGTACCATGGGTGCTGTTTCATTGATCAAAGAATTTTCTCACAATCACATTCTTGTTTGTAATGCAGATTTGTTAACAAACATTGATTTAGAATCTTATTACTTAGATTTTGTTAAAACAAATGCAGATTTAAGTGTATTGTCTATTCCTTATAAAATTGACATTCCTTATGCCGTGTTAGAATTGAATGATGGTTATATCTCTGATTTAAAGGAGAAGCCAACCTATACATATTACTCCAATGGAGGGTTTTATTTGTTTAAAAGGGAATGTTTAGATTTTATCCCAACAAATACTGAATTCATGGCTACTGATTTTATTGAAAAGCTCATCCAAAACAATAAAAAAGTTCGAGCTTATGAGCATCATGGGTATTGGTTAGATATCGGAAGTCATTCTGATTTTCAACGAGCACAAGAGGATTCTAAAAACTTAAAATTCGAATGGATTTAACCCAGTTTTTAGTTGTTATACCTGCCCGAAAAGATTCTAAAGGAATTCCGGGTAAAAACCGTAAATTATTGAATGGCAAACCATTAATTCAGTATTCAATCGATTTTGCGTTAGAAAATTTTAATCGAACACAAATTTATCTTTCAACAGACGATGAGGTGATTCTTAAAATTGCTGAGCAAAATGGAATAATGGATACTGAGCTGCGACCTTCACATTTAGCTACCGATCAAGCAAGTATGCAGGATCTACTGCGATATGTAATTGAAAAACAAGAAGCGGTGGGGAATAATTACCAAGGTCTTATTTTATTGCAGCCAACTTCTCCATTTCGGAGGTCGCTTGATTTAAGAGCAATGTTGAAATTGTTTGATGATTCAGTAGAAATGGTTGTTTCCGTTAAAGAAAGTAAGCTCAACCCATATTTTAACCTTTTTGAAGAAAATGAGGAAGGCTTTATGCAGAAATCAAAAAATAATACTGCTTTGAATAGACAGGAATCACCCAAAGTTTATGCTTATAATGGTTCAATTTATTTGCTGAAAATAAATGCTTTAAAATCAACTAACATATCTGATTTTACCAAGGTTAGAAAATTTATAATGCCAACTGAATTTTCCGTTGATATTGATGATTCGATAGATTGGGAGTTTGCAGAATATTTAATTCATTCAAAAACGCATTGACCTCGATTAAAAAACAAACTATCCGTGCTTTTTCTTGGGACATTCTTGGGAGATTTCTAACCCAGGGTAGTACGTTTGTTGTGAGTATTATTTTGGCTAGATTGCTTGCTCCAGAGGAGTTTGGGTTGGTTGCTATGGCATTAGCTTTTGTGAGTGTTTTCAGTGTTTTCTTGGATGTGGGATTTTCAACTGCACTCATTCAAAATCAAAAGAATACACAAAAGACGTATAGTTCCATTTTTTACTTTAATGTATTTGCAGGTGTTATTTTAACAGCTATTCTTTATTTTATCGCTCCATGGATTGGGGAATTTTATCATAACCCTAGCATTGTAACAATAGTTCGTTGGTTATCATTATCCTTTATTTTTAATTCCTTTAATCGTGTTCAAAATGCCATTTTAAGTAAGGAGTTAAATTTTAAGTACATTACTTTACGCACGTTTAGCGCCTCAGTTTTAAGTGGTACATTAGGAATAATTGCTGCATATCAAGATTGGGGTGTATTTAGTATTGTTTTACAATATTTAAGTTTTGGTTTTTTTAGTAGCGTTTTTTTATGGTCAACTGGAATTTGGAAACCATCCTTATACTTTTCCTTTGAAGAGCTGAAAAAATTATTAGGTTTTAGTAGTTATGCGTTTTTTGAGCGTATTGTGAACAGTGTATTTGTACGTTTAGATGTTTTTTTACTAGCAAAATTTTTCCCTCCCCTTACGATCGGATTTTATTCTAGAGCATCCACATTGAAGGAACAAGTGACTAAATACTCATCCAGTTCAATCATTCGCGTTTTATTTCCTGTTTTAAGTAAACTTCAAAATGATCATGCGGCATATCAACGCATTTATTTCAAGATGTTCTCTTTGATATCACTTGTGTGTTTTTTATTGAGTGGAATATTATATTTTTTAGGAAGTGATATTATACTTCTGCTTTTTGGACGGAAATGGCAACAATCGATTCCAATTTTTCAAATTCTAATTTTAGCAAGTTGCGCAATTCCTTTGAATTCATTGATGTGGAATGCAATGATGAGTAAGGGGAAGTCCAAAGAAAATTTCTATTTCGGAACAATTCGTAAGCTAGTGAGTTTAATTCCGTTTTACTTTGCTTTTCAATACGGAATTTGGCTTTTTACAGTAATTTGGGTAATTATCACTTACATAAATACTTTCTTCAATATGATTATGCTAAAAAATCAGGTAGATATCCCTATTTTTATACACCTTAAGTTGTTTTCAATTTGTTTTATTCCGTTGGTTCCGTCTTTATTTTTATTTGAATTTTTGGATTTGCAGGTATTTGCAACTCGGTTTTCTTTTTCCATTGGTTTTGTTATCTTCTATTTTATTTTTCACTTTCTCGCAAAAACGGATGGTTTATTATTCATACTAGATTTGTTGAATGATTTCAAAACTGTTTTCGGAAAAAAAATTCTTTTTAAATCGAATGCAATAAGTCCCAATGATTAAAACCTTGATGATACCTGTTACAAAATCATTTCTTCCTCCAAAAGCAGATTTTGATTCATTTTTAGATCGTGCTTGGCAGGATAGATGGATTACTAATAGGGGGCAACTCACCAAAGAGTTAGAGTCTAAATTGACTGAATTCCTGGGTGTTGATAACGTTCTTTGTACCACAAATGGTACATTACCCCTTCAACTTGCAATGAAGCTACTAGGAAAAAAAGGCGAGATTATTACTACTCCATTTAGTTATGTGGCAACACTATCTAGTATTGTTTGGGAAAATTGCACTCCGGTATTTGTTGATATTCATCCGGAATACTTAACAATTGATGAAACTAAAATAGAATCAGCAATTACCCCGCAGACTACTTGCATTTTAGCAACGCATGTTTACGGTAATCCTTGCAATTTAGAATCGATTTCTAAATTAGCCCGTAAATACAATTTAAAAGTAATCTATGATGCGGCGCATGCCTTTGGGGTTGAAGTTGATAATCAGAGTATTTTTAAACATGGCGACATTGCTACATGCAGTTTCCACGCAACCAAGATATTCCACACGGGAGAAGGAGGAGCATTGTTTGCAAATGATCCTGAACTTGTTGCGCCCTTGTTTCATTTTCATAATTTCGGGCATAATGGGCCATATAATTTTCATAGCGTTGGAATTAATGCTAAAATGTCTGAACTTCAGGCAGCTCTGGGTTTAGCCGTACTACCTTATTTCAAAGAAATTAAAGAAAAACGAAAATTAATTTGTCAGGCATATCTCAGTGAATTAGCCGAGTCTAATTTCCAATTTTTAAAGATTCGCGAAAATACAAATTGGAATTTCAGTTATTTCCCCATTATTTTTGAAACCGAAGATCAATTATTGAAAGTTGAAAAATCACTCAATAATAAGCAGATTTTTCCAAGGAGGTACTTTTTTCCTTCATTGAATACACTCAGTTATATCCAAACGAAAATAATTATGCCAATAAGTGAATCTATTTCCAAGCGGATTTTATGTTTACCTATTTATCATGATTTGAGTCACGAAAGTATTTCTAAAATAAGTTCAATCATTAAGGATCAACTAATCAATCACTCAAAATGAATGTAATTTCTTCAAAAGCAAAAATTGGTAAAAATGTTCAAATAGGTCATTTTACGATTATAGAGGATGATGTTGAAATCGGAAATAATGTGATTATTGAGCACCATTGTATCTTAAAAAATCACGTAAAAATTGGAGATAATACAATCATCAAGAATTTCGTAGAGTTACGGGAGAATACAATAATTGGTAAAAATTGCACAATAGACTCAAGGGTTTCCTCTTCAGGTGATTGTATTATTGGTGATGATGTAATCTTACGATATGATACTATAATTGCAAGGGGAGTAGAAATAGGCAATAACACGTATGTTTGTCCGAGGGTAATGACAAATAACTTAAACACCTCTAAAAAACAAATTGGTGGTGCGAAAATAGGAGCGAATTGCTTTATCGGAACAAATGCAGTTTTGCAGCATGGCATTACAATTGGCAACAATGTAACGATCGGATCTTTGGCATTTGTGAACAAAGATTGTGAGGATAATTCAGTTTATATGGGAATTCCTGCCGTGAAAAGATAAGAAATCAATGAACTTAATTGAAAAATATAACATTCCCTTAAATTACCAATTGTCGGTATTAAAAAAGGCTTCATTTCAACACATTACTTATTACACAGGATCAAATCTTGAATCAGTAAAACATTTAAAAAATTGTGTGTTAATCTGTGATAAAGAGTTAAACTTTGATTTATCTGAAGATGTTCAAATCATCGAAGTTGATGAACCTCAATTATTTTTTTATCAATTATCTGATTATTATAAAAAAGATTATTTGGATAGGAAAAATTTAATTTTTAGAGAGGAGTATAAATCGTATATACATAGAAATGCCAAAATATCTGATAATGTCATCATTAATCCGGGATGTGTTATTGGAAATTCAACCATTGAAGAAGATGCTGTACTTCATTCTAAT
Organism: Lishizhenia tianjinensis; assembly: GCA_945860455.1. Lineage (GTDB taxonomy): Bacteria > Bacteroidota > Bacteroidia > Flavobacteriales_D > Crocinitomicaceae > UBA952. The sequence goes on along the minus strand of CAMAQX010000035.1, from coordinate 8,808 downwards.
GTTGTTATTTATTCTGAAAGCATTATTGGTAAAGGATCAATTATCGAATCAAACAGTGTGATTGGTGCTGAAGGTGTAATGTGGGCTTGGAATAAAGACGAGAAAGTAAAACTTCATCAATTGGGAAATGTTGAAATTCAGGAAAATGTGTTCATTGGTTCTAATGTAACTATAGTGCGTGGATCTGCTAATGAATCCACAATAATTGGTTCTGGAACACAAATCGCTCATGGTTCTCAAATTGGACATGGGTGTCAAATAGGAAAAAATTGTCATTTCGGCAATAATGTTTCTTTTGCCGGTTCAGTCATTACTGCTGACAATTGTTTTTTTGGTTCGGGCTCTGTAGCTAGTTCGCAAACGCAGATTAATCAACCAATAATTTTAGGCGCAAATAGTTTTATTGCGCATGTAATTGAAGAATCTGGTGTTTACTTAGGTTCTCCTGCCAAAAAAGTGAAGGAAATCGAACAAAGCCATCAAGGAGTGCCCTTGAATAAAAACATTAAAAATTAATTGAATTGAGTTTCGAATTTCCGATTTTAATAGAGGTAAAGGAAGTTTCAGGACATTCAAAAAATCAAGCTCCTCCGGTAGTTAGCATCTTAGTTTTAACTTTTAATCAAGCTAGTTTCATTCAACAATGTATTGAATCACTTTTAAATCAAAAGACAGATTTTAATTTTGAAATTGTAATCGGTGAAGATGATTCAACTGATGGCACAAGAGAAATTTGTAAAAAGTTGTTGAGTCAGTATCCTGAAAAAATTAAGTTACTACTTCATTGGGAAATAAATAAAATAAAAAACAGCCTTGGAAATCCGACTGGCAAATTCAATTTAATGTATTCTATTCAACAATGCAGTGGAAAATACATTGCTTTTTGTGAGGGGGATGATTATTGGACGGATGAATTTAAACTCCAAAAACAAGTTGATTTTTTGGAAACGAATGCTGAATATGTTGGTGTTTTTACGGATTTTGATAAATCGTATGAGCAAACGGGGAAAATGATAAAAGACTTTAATTCAACATCAAAAAAAATAATTAAAACAAGTGATATTTCAATGAATCATTTGTTCTCAAGGGATATTAAGTACTTGAGAACCCTAACATCTATTTTTAGAGCAAGTGTTTTAAAAGAATTTAAATTTTACTTTTTACATGCCGCCGGAGATTCACAATGGATTTTGCATGCGCTACAATCTGGAAAAATAAAGTATTTCAATTACTCAACTGGCGTTTATCGGGTGTTAAATGAATCAGCAAGTCACTCGAAATCATTTACAAAAAAACAATTGTTTTTGGAAAACTATGTTTCATTTTTACATGTGGTAAATTCTAGATATGCCTTACATCGAAGAGAAATAAGATACATAAAAAAAATGACTATGATGGCCAAATTAAGGCAGGAGGCACATGTGAAGAAATTACTTTCTGTGTGCTTGATTTCAATTCAGTTAATCCTTCATTTCCATTTTTCTCGAAATGTTCTACGAAATATTAAATATGCCTTTAGAAAGCATTAAAAATTGATTGAGTCTTTTGGCTGATTGAATATGAAAGCTTATTTTTTCGTAATTACGCCGGCAAATTACCTGGGTGCACTTCAATCTTCTCGGGATCCTCGGTTCAATTTTTCAGAGAAAATTTTGGTTGTTTTATCCGATTATCATAGAAGTTTGATTCAGTTTAATTCAATAATAAAAGAGGAGGAATGGAATGTTATATACTATCCGTGGAAGAATTTAGATAGAAGAAACAAATCAAAATGGCAATTGATTTTACTAAATTGGAAACGGTTGTTAACTTTTAACAAATTAAAGAACCTCATTGGTCCAAATGACATTATTTTTTGGGGTAATTTGAATCATTCTTTTTTTAAAAAAATTGAAAATCGATGTCATGATATTTATTTAATTGATGACGGATTTTCAACGATAAACATATTACCGAAATTAGAGGAAAGGTTTGTCAATTCAACTAAAAAAAAGGGTTCAACGATACATTTATATACCTTGTTTCAATTGAATTCAACTTTTTTAATTATATTCAATCATCAATTTAATCAAATAAAATCGCTTGAAAAACACATCGCTAAGGAGAAATCCGTTTTTTTTATTGGGCAACCTTTAGTTTTTAATAACATTGTATCGGAACATTATTATGTTCAAACAATTCAAACAATTTTTACTGATTATGAAAAAAAAGGTTTTAGTTGTTTTTATTTACCTCATCGATCAACCACACGAGATTATATTCCTTCCAACTGGACGACCTTGGAATTTGATTATCCAGTAGAATATTGTGCTGAATTGGGTGGTTTTCAACCAGAAATCTTTTCAACTTTTTATTCCACAGGAGTTTATAATTTGGAGAAATACCTATCGCTTGATATGAAACAAGTAGAATTTTGGAGGCTTGATGAAAAGGAAATTTCAATGAATTATAAAAAACCGATTGAGTCCATTTATTCTTACCTGACAATCAATAATTATGAACTGAAAAATTGTAATACACTTCTTTCATATTCCTCGGATGATAAGTAAACAATGGTGAGTTTAAGAAATTACGATAATTTATTTTTATTCATTTTGATTATTCCAATAATCAATGTGGTATCTTCATTAGCAACTCCTTTTTTCCCCGGCATATTAAATCCAGGTATAATTAGAGGGATTCTTTTGTCACTCTTTTTGGGTTGGTACATGCTAAGCAAGTATAAATCGAGCATTATCACCTTACCCACAATCCTCTTTTCTATCTATTTATTTGTCCTTTGCTGGTTTTCTGCGGAACAATCTACTTCGCTCTATATATATAACAAAGTGGTTATTACCTCGCTAATGTTTGTGGTTGGTTTTCAGACCTTTAATCAGCCAGATAAGTTCTTCTGGTTATTACGTATTATCATGGTGAGTTTATTCATTATGGAGCTGTATTTTTTATATTCGAATTTTTTAGGACTTGGGAGAAAAACCTATTTAGATGATTCTGTTTTGTTTGGTGAATCCGGCGTTAATCTAACTAAAGCAATGGTGATTTTTCTTTTAATTGTTCCTATTTTTTTGAGAGTCGAAACAAATCAAAGACTGAAGATGATTGTTCTGGTATTGTTTTTTTTAGGTATATTGATAGTCTTTTTAGGCATGAAACGATCAGCAATATTAGCAATGGGTTTTGGCTTTTTAATATATGTTTTGCTAACACCCTATAAATCTCGTTTAATTCAGTTTTTACCGGTTGTATTGATTATTGTCTTGGTTGCGTCGCCCTTTTATTTGCCAATAATCGAGAAACGTTTTGAATCGCGACAACAACGTGTTTCCATGTCTTATAAACAACTTCAGGAGAGTGAGACTGAAGGAAGAATGCTTGAGGTTCAATTTACAGTTGAGGAATCACTTGATGCTGGAATTGATCGCTTATTATTTGGTTTTGATATATTTTTAAAAAAAGATTTTAAAGGACATAAAAGAATGTTACATGTCGATTATATGAATATGTTGGGTGGAGCAGGTGTTATTGGATTGTTTTTTTTTGTTTTTATTTATTTCAAAATTTTCCAATTAGCAAATCGTATTCGAAAAAAATTCGTCAATCACGTACAGGTAAATGAAATGTTTGCAACGATTTGTGCGCTGCTCGCTGTACAGGCTTTTTTATCCATTGGTGGAACTATGCAAGGAGTAAATCTTCGTGGATACATTTTGTTTTTACTCGGGGCCTTACTGAGTGTGTCAATTTTCTATTTGAAACAACAAATTGAAAAACATGAGGTTAACTAATTTAGATTTGTCTTTTTTTAGTTTATTTCATCATGATGTTAATTCATTTCAGGATGGCTTTATTGATTCGGATGATATCTATAATATGATCAATCAATCCCCAACCAAAACAATTGATGATATTTATACTGTTTTAGTCAATCTGGTTGAAAATGCAACGAAGGAAGTTGAGGATAATAAAATTGCTTTGACCTTAACAGGTGGTTTTGACTCTCGAATTATTTTGGCTGCACTTTTAAAATTGAAACGGAAACCTATTTGTTTTACTTATGGTGATGTCCGAAATAATGATATTAAAATTGCTCATGAAATTTGTCAAAAGTTTGAATTGAAGTTCCTGCATGTAGTTCAACAAGAACCTACGATTGAATGGTACGATAGCTGGGTAAACAAAACGATTCAGATTGGAGCAGGTAATGTACATTTACACAGAGCCCATCGAACCGCTGCAATAGCTGAATTCACAAAAGAATTTTCTGTAAAGGTCTTATTTACTGGTCATTTTGGAGGAGAAAGTATACGAGGATTATCCTATAATAATTATTTTTCATCTTCATTTTTTCAAAATTGGAATACGGAGAAATTAGATCTATCCGGAGCAATTGATTCGGTATTGAAGACTTATTTCATTAAAGAAAATAGAACAGAAGAAATCATAACAGAGTTAAAAAAAATGAACGTTGGATCATCTAATAAAGAAAATCGTATCTTTTATTTCTTGTATGATTTAGTTGCGAACATTCATCATGCACAAGATCTCCAGATTTATAAATCATTTGTAAATGAAGTTGTTCCTATTTACATGACCCAAGAATTTCAAACCGTTTTAGCACAGACCCCATATCATTATACACGAAAAAAGGGGGGCAATTTGAATAAATTAAGCGATCCAGCATTGTATTGTGAATTATTAAAGCAACTAGAACCAAAATTATTAAACATCAAGTTAGCCAATGGATATAAACCAAGTGATTTTTTGAATGGGAAATTGTTTTATTTAGGTAAGAGAATATTAATTAAGTATCTAAAATTGAATAAGAATTCTCCATCTTTTAAATACGATCAATGGTATATCGATTATGTGCGTTCAAAGGCAAGTGATTTATCTTCAGAGGTTTGGGAGGTATACGATAAAGAAGCATACTTTGCTGCATTAGCAAACACAGATCATAATACGACTGAAGGTTATTGGCATAAATTCTCGAATCCTATTTTTTTTGATTTACTTTTAAAAGCAAAGCTTATTCAAAAATGAAAGTACTAATCCTGAAAAATGAAATGCCGCATTCTGAGGATAGATGGGTAAAAGCTTGTCAAAACTGTTCGATTGATTTTTCAGTTATTGATCTTTCTAGGCATGATTGGTTGGAGCAAATCCGTTTAGCAAATCCTGATTTACTACTTACGCGGCCTTCAGGATTAACAGCTCCATTCAAATTAATGTATGATGAGCGATTGGAAATTTTAGTTAAAGAACTAAATATCCCATGTTTTCCAACCCTAGAAGAAGTGAAAATATATGAAAATAAACGCTATTTTTCTTATTGGTTGAATGCTAATAATTTACCGCATTCTGAAACACTGGTTTTTTATTTTGAAAAAGAGGCAATGGCTTATGCAGGCAAGCAAGTTCATTTTCCATTGGTGGCAAAAACAAATATTGGTGCTTCCGGAAGTGGTGTGGTAATTTTAGAAAATAAAAATCAGTTAACTGAATATATTCAGAATACGTTTCATGGTACAGGATCTGAAAAACGTGTAGGGCCTAATTTGAAAAAAGGGAAGATTCTACAACGCGGATTCAAATTATTATTAAACCCGAAACGTATTATTTTAAAGTATAATACCTACAAAGCCCGTGCTTTCGATAGTCAAACAGATTTTGTCTTGTTCCAAGAATATATTCCGCATGATTTTGAGTGGCGTGTTGTTCGAATAGGAGATTCTTTTTTTGCGCACAAAAAGTTATTGTTAGGTAAAATGACGAGTGGTTCCTTGAAAAAAGAATATTCAAATCCACCCTTAAAATTATTGGATTTTGTAAAAGAATTAACCGATAAATTTAACTTTAAATCCCAAGCTGTTGATCTTTTTGAATCTTCTGATGGGAATTATTTAATTAATGAAATGCAATGCATATTTGGTCAATCCGATACTTTTCAAATGAAAGTCGACGGAGTGATTGGTAAATATATCATGAATGAAAATTCGTGGGAGTTTTTGCCGGGTGATTTTAATTCCAATGAGTCTTTCAATTTGCGTTTAGATGCTGCTTTAGACTATTTTCATTCTATAAATAAATGATGAAGGTGTTATTTGTTTGCAGTGGGAATAAAACGAATGGTCAACCGAGTATTTTAATTGTCAATCAGGCTAAATCACTTATAGAAGAAGGTGTTGAGATTGATTATTTTTTAATTCAGGGTAAAGGATTCGGCGGATATTTAAAAAATTATTATCCCCTTAGGAAGAAAATTGCTTCTGGAAAATATAATGTTATTCATGCTCATTATTCTCTTTCTGGAATTCTCATGTCTCTGTCTTCCTTGTTTTTGACTAAACCAAAAAAAGTGGTTTCTTTAATGGGAAGTGATTCTCAAGTAAATGGAATTAAAGGTTCTTTTATTCGGTTTTTTATTCGATTTGTTTGGGATGTGACTATCGTTAAATCTCTGCAAATGTCAAAAGATTTACGAACCGAATCACCTGTTATTATTCCAAATGGAGTTAATTTAGGCCTGTTTGCTGAAGAGATTATTCCAGAATTGAAAACCATTCTCTTTGCTGCTGATCCTAATCGACCATCGAAAAACGTTCAATTGGCCTATGAAGCGATTGAAATAGTAAAAAAATGGGATGAGAATGTTCAATTTAAAGTAATCCATGGAGTTTCTCATGAACAAACCATTCGAGAAATTAAAAAAACATCATGTGTTCTTCTTACTTCACTTTGGGAAGGTTCACCAAACATAATAAAGGAAGCCATGGCATGCGAACGCCCAATTGTCTCAACAAATGTTGGGGATGTAGGCTGGTTATTAGAAGGTGTTGAGGGAAGTTATGTTACGAATTGGGACAAAGAAACAATAGCTCGTTCTATAATGAATGCATTGAATTTTTCTGCTAACAATAACGCTACTAACGGACGAAAAAAACTAATGGAATTAAACTTGGATTCTAAATCAATTGCAAAAAGAATCATTCAAGTTTATAAATCATAATTGAAAGGGGTAATTATCATAGAGGGACATGTTCAATGATTGTCTAATGTACGCGCATTCGGTGAATTAGGTATTCCTGTTTGGGTAATTGATACCGGAAAATGTTTAGCTCAATATTCAAAATATTGCCAATTTTTTTTACAATGTCCAAATTATTCTTCGGATGAATTCATTCCCTTTTTAGAAGAAATAGCAATCAAGCATGACTTAAAAGATTGGTTGCTTTTACCCTCGAACGATCACGCAGTTTTTTTAATATCAACACATCGCGAAAAATTAGCACATCACTTTCAACTGATAACGGATGAAATTGACACAATAAATAAAATTTACAATAAACTTGAATTGTTGAATTTAGCTATTGCGTTGAAAATTCCAGTTCCTTCTTTTGAACAGCTTGAGCATCCTCATTCTCCAGTCAATTTAACATTCCCAATCCTTACAAAAGGAAATAACGGATTAAATTTTTATAAAAAAATGAAAAGGAAGGTGATTGTTTCCTTAAATTCCGAAGAGTTAGTTAAAAATTTAAATACTATTCAAAAACGAATTTCGTTGAGTGAAACATTTACGCAGGAACTTATCCCTTACCATAAAAAAAACAAAACTATTTCATTTACTGCTTTTGCTGTTAAAGGAATAATTAAGACTAATTGGATTGGACAAAAACTGAGAGAGCATCCGTTGCGTTTTGGTACTGCAACCATGGCAGAGAGTATTTCTGATCCGGGAGTTTTGATCTATGGAAGTCAGCTATTAAAGGCACTAAATTATACCGGAATTTGTGAAATTGAATTTTTGAAAGATGAACGTGACCAGCAATATAAATTAATCGAGATGAATGCTCGTTCTTGGCTTTGGGTAGATTTAGCCAAAGAATGTGGGGTGAATTATGCGAAAATCGCCTATGATTATTCCCAATCCAGGTTGATTGATTTCCCAACTAATTATACGTTTAATACGGTTTGGTATAATCCGATTACTAATTTTTATTTCACGATAAAAGGCCTCTTTTTAGGTAAAATAGCTATTTCTGAAATTTGGATGAATCTAGGTAAAGTGAAAGTAAACGCTTTGTTTAAGAAAAACGACCCTAAACCATTTTGGATGTATATTATTCTTGCTACTAAATTTCTACAGAAAAGATGACCATTTTGTTTGTAACAGGTCATCCTGCACAAATCCATAATTTTAGAATTGTGAAGCAATTGCTTGAAAAGGAAGGGCATAAAGTGGTTTGGGCATCCTCCAAAAAAGATATTAGCTTCGAATTACTTGAACTTTATGGGATTCAAGCGATTGAACTTAGTAGACCTAAAAAAAGCACTTTTTCTAAAATAGTTCATTTGATTTCAAATTCTTTGAAAATCGTGAGACTAATGAAAAGGGAAAAAGTGGATATTGTTGTTTCCCGTGTTTCTCCATACGCAGCAATTGCAAGTAAGATCAGGAGAAAAAAACACATCGGATTGGCAGACACCGAAGTATCTGGAATCTATGACACAATTTTTTCTAAATTCATTGATGTGTTAATCACCTCTACAACTTTTGGCAGAACATTAACTAAAAATCAACTAAGAATTCCAAGTAATATTGAATTGTTTTATTTACATCCGAATCATTTTGTACCGGATCATTCTATTTATGCACTTCTTGGAATCCCTCAAAACGCCAACTTTGCGCTTCTCCGTTTTATTAGTTGGGATGCCTATCATGATCAGGGAATTCAAGGATTAACCATTGAAAATAAATTGAGAATTGTTAATGAAATTAGTGTAATCATGCCTGTTTTTATTTCC